>JBFFMG010000065.1:0-13151 GCA_041554215.1 Labilibaculum sp. | reverse complement strand
TCGTTATGAATATTCCATCCTCCACTAATCGAATAAAAATTACCAAACTGAGAATCTTTACCGAACTTAGATGAACCATCGCGACGGAAAGAAAATTGAGCCATATAACGAGAAGAGTAGGAATAGTTTGCATTGAATAAATAGGATTTGAAAGCGTAATGATCTTTTGTGCCTTCAATTTCCTTCATTTTTGCTCCATTGTTCAAGATTTGACTTCCGGAAACAATTCCAGTCTTCTGAGCAGATGTAGTCGAATACTCATAATCATTAAACTCATAAGCAGCTAATACAGTAAAAAAATGCTCATCAATAGATTTTGTAAATCGTAATAACTGATTCGAAAATCGGTTTAAACTTTTCCAGTGGTAGTTAGAAATAGAACCGCCATCATTTTGTCCTGAACTTGATTGAGGATCCGTATAAGACATCGAATTATAATGCTGATAATCCATACTATTCGATGATACAAAGGTTAAACCCGGTGCAATATTCACATCAAATCCTAATGAAGGAGATAATTTGAGTGTTGTAGATTCTGAATAATTCCACTGTAGATCGTAGATAGAATTACTTCTGTCACGACCAATCCAACCCACAGCCTCATCCTTAGGGTTAATAATATTGCCATTCTCATCTCTTGAACGATCATATGGCATATTCAGAAACATTTCGCTAACACCTTGTTGCTTGTCTTCAATATCCTTGTAGGTAAAACTCATTTTAGGATGCAATGTCAGGTATTCCCGAATTTTATAATCCACATTCATTCTTCCTGAATATCGGGTATAATCGTACCCTTTAACAGCTCCTGATTCATCATACACGTTACCTGATATATAGGTCTTCATTTTATCATTTCCGCCACTAAATGAAATGCCATAATCCTGCACAACACCCAATTTGGTTCCTTCATCAAACCAATCGGTATCAACATTCTGAGCATCTTCCGTGAACCAATCCAAATCGGCATATCCGTTCCCAAACGATTTAATGTAATCTGTCATTTCTGCAGCATTCATCATTGAAAAATTCCCTAATGACAAATCACTTACTCCAGTTTTAACTGATACTGATATTTTAGATTGATTGGCCTGAGCGGATCTGGTAGTTACCAACACAACTCCGTTGGCCGCACGTGAACCGTAAAGAGCAGTTGCCGAAGCATCCTTCAAAATTGTAGTTGATTCAATATCCTGAGCATTCAAATCTGGTGCTTCGGCTTGAATCACACCATCAACTACCCATAAAGGATCTACGCTACCCGATAAGGTGGACTTACCACGAATTCTGATTCTAGGTGCTGCTCCCGGTCTTCCTGAATTGGCACTTACATAAACACCTGCCGCTTTTCCTTGCAGCATGTTTGCGATATTTGGAGTTGTTACCGTTTTTAAATCATCTGCTTTAATATTCGTAACAGAACCTGTCATATTAGACTTTTTCTGCACTCCATAACCAACCACAACAAGCTCGTCAAGTAATTCTGTATCTTCTGCCAAAGTGCAGTTTACAGTCCCAGAAGAAACAGTAATCGTTTGCGGTTTAAATCCCATAAAAGAGAAAATTAATTCATCTCCCATGGCACATTTCAATTCATAATTCCCATCAAAATCGGTAGAAGTTCCGTTTGTTGTTCCTTTCACAATAATATTAACGCCCGGAAGAGGAAGCCCACTACTGTCCAAAATTTTTCCTTTTACGACATCGTCCTGAGCATATGAGGCAAAACCCATCACACACAAGCAAATTGTCAACAAAATGTTTTTCATAGAGGTTTAATTTAAATTAGAATAAAGTTAATTTCACGTCTATAATTAAGAATTAGGTTAGGCAATTCTCATTTAATTATTTCGTGAGTCTCAAAAGTGGAAAATCGCCATTAGTAAAAAGTGGACATTTTAAGCTAAGTAGTGGATATTTTTGTAAGTTGTTAAAAAACATCAGGTTACACACTTAAATCACAACTGATTTTATTTGATTTCTACTTGGTAGGATTGCAACAGATGTCTATTTTTGTTTATATCTGAATTTCGAAATGCATTCATCATGTTGAAAAACAATTTCCTCATAACTAAACTGATTCTTATTTCAGTAGCTTGCAATTTCTGCCTCTCTTCCTATGCTGATGAGTCAACCAACTTTATTCATTTAAAGGCTGAGATTAATCGGCAACAAACCAATGCAACAAATGTAATTGAAGATTCTCTGGGATATCTTTGGCTTGAATCTCAGGCTGGTCTCCTGCGATTTGACGGTTACGATTTCAAGAAAATTCCTTACTCCGATATATTTGGTAAGAATGCAATTCCCTCCTCTCTTTTAAGACTGGCGAAAGATGATAATGATCATATTTGGGCTATCTCTAAAAAAGGAGCTGTTTCCAAACAAATTTCTTCCGGCAAATTTATACTACAAAGAACCTATTTTCCTGATCTACAAACAGATCAGCAAATAGAATCGAGCCATATGGGACTGGAAAATCTCTGGCTAGGCACTAATTTTGGGGTATTAAAAGGTCAATCTCTGAGTGATTCTTCGACTATCTATTTTGACATACAATCACCAAATGAGACCATTACCTCAATTTCCGAAACTGAAAACAAAATTGTTTGGTTCAGTACTAACAGAGGTAGAATTTTTAAAGGAAACCTTCGAACTAAAAATCTAACTGAGCTAAAAGCACCTTTCAACAGTCCATTCAACACAACTGTTTTAACCTGCGATAACAACAACAACCTGTGGATTGGCACAGAACTTTATGGCTTCTTTTTCTACAATACTAAAACAGAAGAGTACGAGCAATATCACAGCCACTCCAAAGGGTTTAACTTTGTTCCTTCCAACATGATAATCCGAATATTTACTGACAGTAAAGGTTTTGTTTGGATGGGAACAGATGGTGGTGGCTTATACAAAATCAACCCAAATACAAAAGAAGTTCAACATTTCAATCATTCTAAAACCAATCAATTCTCCTTACAAAGCAAATCCGTTATTGGCATAGGAGAAACCAACAATCAAGATATTTGGGTTTTCACTAATTACGGAAATATCAATATTCTTCCCAATGAATCGAGTACCGTTGGATACCTGAGTGGAAGCATTTCAACTTCGCCAACAAGAGTCTTATCTGTTTTAAAAGCAAAAGATGGAAAAATATGGATTGGAACAGATGGAGAAGGTTTAACTCTGGTGAATAAAAATGGAACTCCAATAAATCAATTCATTGCAAACAGTAATTCGGCCAATGGTTTAAATGGTAATTATATTCAAGCATTAGCAGAAGACAGAAATGGCAACATTTGGATTGGAACTTATTTAAATGGTTTGGCATTATACAACAAAAAAGAAGGGCATATTACTTCAATAAAAACGACAAATCAAGCAAATCAGAAAAGTACCGATATACGTTCTTTGTACATCGATAAAAAAGATCGAGTTTGGATTGGAAGTAACATTGGCATATTTGTTTACTCCCTTAATCAACAATTAATTGCTTTATTCCCCTATGATAAAAACAATTTACAAGGCAGTATTGCAGAATTCTTCATTGAAGATGAGTTGGGACAAGTTTGGATTGGAATGTTAAATGGAGGAATAGCTTTACTCGAAGAAGAAAAAACACTTCAAGAATCAAAGTTTACTACTTACAAACTTTCTAAGTTTAACACTGCCAATGAGAGTAGTTTAATACACGGCGTGTCAGATTCTTCGGGACATCTATATCTTGTAAATTCTTATTCCAAACTGATAAAATTCGATATTAAAACCAAACAAGAAGCCCCAATAATTGGATTTACAAATGATCAATTGTATGGAATAACAGCTGTTATCTCAGTAGATTCTTCCAATCTTTGGTTTTCAAAAAGTAATGGAATTGCCCACCTAAATTTACAATCAAAAAAAGATTACTATTACACGTGGAAAAATGGTGCTATTAAAGGAAGTTATCTCTCTGGAAGTTCTTTTAAAGATAAAGATGGAATTCTTTATTTTGGAGGAGTTGGAGGATTAAATTTCTTCGATCCAGCTAAAATGCAAACTTCTAAAAAGAAGTTAAACCTTTACATCAATCAATTGCAAATTGTAAATCGAAATGCTGAATCAATCATTCCCGAACAACTAAGTTCAGGAATCGAACATGTAAAACAATTAACATTGGACCATAAACAAACAGCCTTTTCCTTTCAATTTTCTATTATTAATGATCACCTTAACCCTAACTATTTCTATTCCTATCGCCTAAAAGGCTTTGATAACAATTGGATTACTACGGAAAATAATCGAGTGGCTACCTACACCAATATCCCTTACGGGGATTATACTTTTGAAGTAAAAGCAGGAAGTAAAATAGACCAATGGGATATTGAAGGCAAATCTATCCAAATCAAAATTCTACCTCCTCTTTGGAAAAGATGGTGGGCTTATGCTCTTTATTCACTGCTTATTCTTGTCATTTCCTTCTTTATAATACGCTACTACATTATGTGGGCCCGCCTAAAGAAGAAGTTCTTACTGGAAGAATTACAAAATGAAAAAAACAAGGAGTTGTATGAATTGAAGATGAATTTCTTCGCGAAGATGTCGCATGAAATTCAAACGCCGCTAACCTTGATTTTATCACCCATTGAAAATATGATTGAACGTGCCGAAGGGAATCTCCTGCTTCGACAGCGTCTGCAAGTTATTAAGAACAATGCCTATCGATTGTCTCGAATTGCAATGGAACTCATGACCATCCGCAATAAAGAAATGGGACGATTAAGTATCAAAGCAAGCAAAAACAACATCATTAATGACATTAATAAAACAGCTCTTTCCTTTATGGAACATGCTCGTTTTAAGCAAATTGATTTCATTATTGAAACAAAGCATAAAAAGGAAATCCTTCTTTGGTACGATCAGCAAAAATTAGAACATGTAATTTATAATCTTTTGGCAAATGCCTTCAAGTTTACACCAAGAGAAGGTAAAATAATTTTGCGCGTTGAGGAAGTAAATAATAGACTTGAACTTGAAGTGATTGACACAGGAATTGGTATTCCTGATACTGATTTAACAAATATATTTGACCTGTTCTATCAATCGAAAGATGGAAAAGATATTGGTGGTACTGGTATTGGTCTTGCTCTAACAAAGGAATTGATTCTCCTTCATAAAGGCGCCATAAATGTGACTTCTGAAATTAATAAAGGAACTACTTTCACCATTTCTTTGCCAATGGGGAATCTGCATTTTAAACAGGATGAGATTGTAAATAATGAAACAACCAATGAAAATATAATTCCAACTGTTCCAATTCATGCACCTGTACTAAAAGAAGTTATAGAACCTGAAAATAATCAGGATAAGAGGAACATACTGATTGTAGAAGACAATTATGAAATGCTGATGTTTTTGGAAGATAGCTTTAAGAGTTTTTACAATGTAAGAGTTGCTCAAAATGGACAAGAGGCTATAGACTACCTGTCTGATTACAAAGCTGATATCATTTTAAGTGATGTAATGATGCCAATTATGGATGGAATTACACTTTGTAAAAATTTAAAAGAGAAGAAAAGTACACGTCACATTCCAATTATATTACTGACAACAAAAAATACAACAAATTCTAAGCTCGAAGGTCTTAAGTTTGGTGCAATAGAATACATTAACAAACCATTCAATGTAAAAGAACTCCTGCTTAAAGCAAATAACATTTTAGATGCTCAAAAAAGAATTATTGAGCAATACCGTGCTGAAATACTAACAGAGAGTAAGGAGCTTGAAGTAGAATCGCCTGATGAAAAGTTCATTGAATCGGTTCTTCTGGAAATGGAAAAAAACTTTGAAGACCCTGAATTTAGACTGGAAGAATTATCAGCTACCTTGAACATGAGCTATTCGAACATCTACCGGAAATTCCAGTCCTTAACAGATAAAACTCTTGTTGATTTCATGCGCTATTTCCGCTTACAAAAGGCTGTTTCATTACTGACAAAGCACAATTTCACGATATCAGAAATTGCTTTTCGAGTAGGCTTTAACGATCCAAAATATTTCTCTAAATGCTTCAAAAAAGAATATGGAAAAACTCCCAAACAATACAAACTGGAACATGAATCAAAGAGAGCTTCCAGTAATTTAATTCCTGACGATTCAATCAACGAATTTCCTAATGAATAAATTCTGGTATCAACACAAATATTTCCTATTTATCCTATTGTCTTTCCTTTTTGCCCTTGTATTTATCACAAGCCTAAAAAGAATTGATCATTTGAGCTCCACTGATGGATATTGCATGTCCTGTCATGTGCATTCTCATGCCGATAATGAATGGAGAATATCATCCCATCACAACAATAAAAGCGGTGTTGTAGTACATTGTGTCGATTGCCATTTGCCACCCAAAGAACATATGGCTTATTGGCCCGAAAAAATAAAGGCTGGAACCAGAGACCTCTATTCCTATTGGTGTAAGAATACGGATCTAATCAACTGGGAACAAAAATCGACTCTCGAAAAAGCAAAGCATCATACTTTCACAGAATCCTGCATCAGCTGCCACCAAAATTTATTTCCCTTGCACTTGTCAAAAATGGGAGATGAAGCACATCTTTACTATAAAAACAATCAGACTGATTTGGATTGTATCAATTGCCATTTAGGTGTTGGTCATGGTGAAAAGAAATCACATATTGTAAATTTCGATTTTTTAAAATCCTCTCAAACTAAAATACCATTCGAACAAGCCACAGAGGTAAAGCATTTCATCAATTTCACCGAAAAAATCCCAGGAACATCAATTGCTTTTGAAATGATTGCTCTGCCAATAGTTAAAGAATTGAATAAATCCTTTTTCATCGCTAAAACAGAGGTAACATGGAATGAATACCAAGCATTTCTTAGCGAAACGGAATCAGAAGGCCGCACCCAAACCAATACTGAGGTTGATGCTGTTTCGGGTGCAACCCCACCCTTTGGAGACCCTTCGCAAGGATGGGGAATGGGAAACCGACCCGCAATTACCATGACCTGGCATGCTGCAAAAACCTATTGCAGATGGCTCTCCCAAAAAACTGGAAAAACTTATCGTCTGCCAACTACAAAAGAATGGGAATATGCTGCCGGAAACAATAAAGATGAAGAATTCTTTTTTGGTGGTAAAACGTCAGATTACAAAGTGAAAAATATTGTTTTGAATCTATTTCAAAAGCCGAGCGACAAAATTAACAATTACGTGATTTGGAAAGAAAACAGCAATGGTAAAACAGGCACGCCAGAAGATATTTTGCCAAACAAATATGGCATAGTAAACTTGCTTGGCAACGTTCGTGAATTTTGCTTAGATACGGTAAGAATAGGTCGAAAAACTGAATATGTAATCAAAGGAGGATCATTTAAAAGCTCAGTTCATGAACTGCTTTGGAACTTTAAAGATCATACCGAACATGATAAATGGATGAGAACCGATCCTCAAATCCCCAAAAGCATCTGGTGGTATTCCGATTGCAATGATGTTGGTTTTCGTGTGGTTTGTGAATGGAAATAAATAATTTAAGAATAATTCCCGTGTTTAAATTAAATAGCATGAATAACAAAGAATACGATAACAGCCGAAGAAATTTCTTACGTAATGCTGCGACTGCAGGAATCATAGGTGCCATTGGAATTAATACTTTTCTCACTTCTTGCGAATCGAGCAAAAAAAGAGAATACACTTTCCCTCCCATGTTAGACAGAGCACCAGATGGTCCGCTGTTAAAAGCAGGTATTGTTGGTTGCGGCTATCGGGGAACAGGTGCAGCATTAAATTTTTTGAACGCCGGTTCCAATGTGGAAATTGTCGCTTTAGCTGATGTTTTTCAAGACCGTATTGATGCTTGTCGTTTGGAAATAAAAGAACAAAAAGGAATTGAAGTTTCGCCCGACAAGTGCTTCTCAGGCATCGATTCGTTCGAGAAACTGATGAACTGCGACCTGGATATTGTGATTCTTGCAACTCCTCCTCATTTCCGTCCGCAACATTTCGAAGCTTGTGTAAAAGCAAAAAAGCATGTTTTTATGGAAAAACCTATTGCTGTAGATCCGGTTGGTGTTCGATCTGTAATGGTTTCAGCAGAAAAAGCAAAAATGTTGGGATTAACTATCATAACAGGTACAATCAAACGTCATCAGCAAGATTATATTGAAACGTTTAAACAGGTAGCCAAAGGAGAGATTGGCGAAATTGTATCGGCTAACAGCTATTACAATGTGGGTAAACTCTGGCACAGAAACCCACGTGCAGATTGGTCTGAACTGGAAAACATGATTCGAAATTGGGTGAACTGGTGCTGGCTTTCGGGCGATCATATTGTAGAGCAGAATGTTCACAATTTAGATACCGTGAACTGGTTTGTAGGAAAACATCCAGAAAAAGCTCTTGGTTTTGGTGCACGACAGCAAAGAATTACCGGCGATCAATACGATCACTTCAGTATCGACTTTGTGTACGATAAAGATGTTCATTACCATAGTATGTGCCGTCAAATTAATGATTGCAGCAATTCAATTTCTGATCGTATAACAGGAAACAAAGGAAGTACAAATTGTGAAAACACGATTTACAATCCAGATGGCTCTGTTAAATGGACTTTTGATTATCCCCGAAAAGGGAATGGCTCTACCCTAGGTCGCCTGACTACAAATCCTTACGATCAAGAACACATTGATTTGGTAACAGCAATTCGTACCGGAAAACCAATCAATGAAGCATTTCAAATAGCAGAGTCTACACTTACAGGTATCATGGGCAGAATATCTGCCTACACGGGTAAAGAAGTAAGTTGGGAAGAAATGATGAATTCCGATTTGTATTTGGGACCAAAATCTTACTTGATTGGGTCTGTTGCTGTTTCAAAAGAAATACCCAAAGCAGGAAGCAGTCCCAAATAAAAAACCTGTCCGAAGTGGACAGGTTTTAAGCAATCATTTTATCTGAAACTTATTTAAACTACTTACTTTCCGTTTTTTGCCATGGCACTAACTCCGATTTATAGTAGTTAAGATCCATAAATTCATATCTTTCTTTTTGCATTTAAATTGACATCAATAGTAATATCATCTGGCTCTACAGCCTGTATTCTACTAATAGAAATGGCGCAAATAAAATGAGAAAAGCCAAAGTGGATGAAAAGGTAATGGAAGAATTCTTTATCAAGAAAAGAACTTGGGATGATGAACTTTTAGCCAATATGAAATATAGTGGTAAAGTACAAGCTTTTGAAGGAGCTCAATACAAGTCAACAGATTTGTACTGAGGTGCTTCCAACTGCATCATATTTACTCGTCCCGATAATTTTTGCCCTGCTTGTCAACGAGCAATTAAATTGATTATCGATCAGAACACGAAATAAAACAAAAACACAGATAAATAATAAGAGATATTCCAAGACAGAAAATTATTGCAGCAAATTACTGGGAGGAAATCCAAATTGCTTTTTAAAACAACGGCTAAAATATAGGGGATCGTTAAACCCAACAAGTGTAGCTACTTCAGATACATTATTACGCTTCGATTTAAGTAAGTATGCTGATTTTTTAAGACGAATTGTTCTTATGAATTCATTGGGAGCCAAATCTGTAAGTTCCTTTACTTTACGATACAATTTAGAGGAGCTCATTCCCATCTCCAAACACAAAAAACTTGCCGTTAATTCGGGTTCACTCATCTTGTTTTCGATAAAACCAGTAAGTTTCGTCATGAATTCTTCGTCAATTGGTGAGTGAGTGAGCACATTAACATCACTTTCAACATCTTCCAAAAACTTTCCTTTCAGTTCAGCTCTTGTTTTTACAATGTTATCGATTCGAATCTTTAATAAAGAAGGGTCAAAAGGTTTCACTAAGTACCCGTCAGCACCAAGTTTATAGCCTTTAATTTTATTTTCGTTGTCAGATAATGCAGTTAATAATATCACCGGAATATGACTGATACTTTCATCATTCTTCAATTCTTCACAAAACTGAAAACCATCCATCACTGGCATCATCACATCCGCAACGCAAAGTATTGGTTTCATCTGACGACATACCCTCAATCCTTCTTCTCCGTTTTCGGCTTCATATACTTTATAATAATCAGATAAATACTCAGCGATAAAATTCCTTAATTCCTTATTGTCCTCAATAACCAATATTTTTTCCTTAAGCTCAGTTGACTGAATTACTTTTTTAACTTCTGGCATTACGACTGCTTGATTACCTATTGGTTTTGATTCATAATCGAACACTTCCATATCCTCATAAAACTCTCTATCAATTGGTATTGCTACAGCAAAAACACTTCCTTTCTCTGGAATACTCTGAACTTCAATAGTGGCTTTATGCAGTTGAACTAGAGATTTAACCAGAGATAATCCAATTCCTGAACCGGTATTTTCTTCTTTATTATGCTCAACCTGATAAAAGCGTGAAAATATCTTCTTATGACTTTCCATGGGTATTCCAATACCATCATCACTTACTTCCAGAACCAAAATTCTTGGATTTGTTTCTTTCAAACCTACAAACAGATCAACATTACCATATTTCCCTGTAAATTTTATGGCATTGGATAAAAGATTGTATAAAATTTTATCGTACTTATCCCTATCAATCCAACCTGTAATCTTCTCATATTCACAAATTAAATTGAGATTTATCTTCTTATCCTTAGCAAATCCTTCAAACGAATTAAAAGTATTTCGGGTATACAAAAGAATATCAGTTTTTGAAACCTTCAGTTTCAGTTCTCCAGTTTGCGCCTTTCTAAAATCCAGTAACTGGTTAACCAGATACAATAATCTGTTCGAATTTCGCAATATCAGGTTCACTCTGCTTTTCTGATAATCAGTTCCTCCACCCTCTTCTTCCAATTGCTTAGCAGGTCCGATAATTAAGGATATTGGTGTTCTTAACTCGTGCGATATATTGGTAAAGAATCGAAGTTTTTCATTGTTTAATTTCTCATCCCGCTCTCGTTTTACTTTCTCTAATAACAATTCTTGTTTTAAAAGACGACGATTCTTGAGTTGTTTTTGAACTTGATAAATAACAAAAGACAGAATAACAAGAAAAAGAAGTATCGCCTTGTAAGTCAGCCAAAATGGAGAATTAATAACTACCTGATAAGAAGACACATTACTCCAATAACCACTGCTGTTGCCAGCTCTAATCTTAAAAACGTATTTCTGAGGATACAAATTGGTATATTGAATATTTCTGGAATTATCACCAACAGTAATCCATTCCTTATCGAAACCTTCCAGCATGTATTGGTACTTATTTAATCGAACATTAACGTAGGAGGGCGAGGAAAATGAAAATGAGAAATTACGATTGTCATAATCCAATTCTATTCTCCTTGAATAATTAATATCCTCATCCAATACAATTTGCCCATTAATAGTATCACCTGGAGAAATTTCCTTATTATTAACCTTAAACTCAGTAATAAATGGAGGATCCGAAATTAAATTATCACTTAATTCATTGGTCGAAAAATAAATAATCCCATTTTTTCCTGTTAAGTAAACAAGAGAATCATTGAACAACAAAAATCCTTTATTGCTAAAAATATCCAACCTGTTCCCACTCCCAACATGATAAATATCCAACTTTTTTGTAACCGGATTAAATCGACCTACTCTATCATTATTAAAATTCAGCCACAGTTCTCCATTTGCACCCAATTTAATGTCAGTAATCCAATTATTATGCAGTTCATCAGGTGATACAACTGGCACAAAATCATCTAGTAAGGGATCATAATAATTTAATCCCACGGTAGTGACAACCCAAATCTTCCCTTTGTTATCAATGCAGATGTCACGAACATCGTTAATCGATAATCCCTTTGATTCTTCTTCACTATGAACATAGGTAACCGCCTCGTTTTTTATCGGATCATACCGAATAACTCCAGTTCCTGTAGCCAACCAAATAATTCCTCCTGTATTGGAAACAGCATTATATATTTCAATATTATCCAATAAATCCTTACACTTTAAATCAACAGTAAAATTTTTCGGATCCAATAAGACCACGCCGTCACCATGCGAACCTATAAACAACTTGCCATTCTTTAGCATGCAAAATGCCAATACAGGCACCTCATCAAATCCAACATCAATTAACTTTACTGATTTTGTAATGTAATTGTAAACTAAAATATCACCACACCATAATCCACAATAAAATATTTTACCATCGGAAGAATAAATACTGGATATTTCCTTGTACATATCTTGAAGTATCGAAAATTTCCCGTTTTTGTCCAAAAACAAGCCATTATCATGAGTTGATACGATCAATTGATTATCATAGGTTTGAGAAAAACCACTAATTCTTGGGATTTTATCTCCAATAAATAATGAAATATCCTTACTTGTTTTAAATTGATTTTTAAACGGATCATACTTGTCCAAGCCATTTTCCGTACCGATCCATAATACTCCTGAATTGTCAAAAAATAAAGCCGACACTAAATTGTCAACTAAAGATGTTTCTTCAGACCATACAGAATAATGCCATTGAAATTTCCCCTTAGCAATATCTTCCAAATGATCGCAAACAATCAATCCTCCAAGTGTTCCCAACCAATATCGACCATTTGGAGCACGTGTCACACAATTAAAATAGGGTCCCAGAATATCGCGAACCGAATTGTCGGGTATTTGCAGAACAACAAATTTATCTTCGTATTTATCTAAAATATACAGGCCTTCTCTAGTTCCAACAAAAAGATCCGACTTGTCATCTTGATAAATAAAATTAACATATGGATTGATTTCATTTGAATCTGCAACAGGTAAGTTATAGGTTTTAATGTTTGAAATTGTCCCTGTGCTGTTTAGAGATATTTTTGCAATCCCCTTATGATCACTACCAATCCAAATACTACCATTTTTATCCTTAAAAATTGATTTTATGTAATCAAAACCAAAAATTTCTACTTTTGAAAATGATTCTGATTTTGGATCATAAATACAAAGGCCCTGAGTTTTAGTGCCTACCCAAACACGTTTGCACTTATCTATATAAATTGATCTTATCTCTGAATCGCAAATGCTATAAGGATTATTATTTTCTGGTAAAAAAGTCTTAAACTGATGAGTTTTAAAATTATATTGGGTGAGTCCATTCCTAGT
>JBFFMG010000064.1:0-13289 GCA_041554215.1 Labilibaculum sp. | reverse complement strand
GTAATATCCTTCCATCCATTATTGGCAAAATATTCTGCCATTTCCATGGATGAAACAGCAATGGCATCTACTCCTCGTTCTTTGAACCATTCACCAATCTGAGCCGATTGATGTGTTTTAAAATGTGGTCGTAAACGAGTATTTGAGCGCTGAGCCTTAGCCAGCATCGTTTCAATATTAGTGATGCATTTTGCTTTGTCAAGCAAAAGTGTTGGACGAATTATTAGGGAATCTAAATTTTGCATTAAAATTGATTTGAATTTTTAGCCAGTCGGCGTCAAAATTATTCTCTTATTTTTGATCGAATATCCATTAAAATATGATCTCTCACACTCAAAATATTTTCAGAGAATCCAACCTTGTAAATATGTGGACTGATAAATCGTTTATGTCCATCCGGCAACTGAGCAAAGCGTTTCCTTACATAGGCATTTATTTCAACAGGAGATTGATTTTCAATTAATATCTCTCCATTTTCCATCACCTTACTCATCAGCTCTTCACATTTATAATCCGTAACGTAAGTATGCTTATGACTGTGAAAAGGATGAAACAGACGATTCGTCGATTCTTCATTTTCTAAAAGAATTCCATCCCTAAAAAACATTCCGTCCTCATCAAAATAACGCACGACCTTTTTCTTTCCCGGCATGGTTATTTTTTCAATATTCTCTGATATTTTCAACCTTGGAATCCCATTGTTCTGAACCAATTTATAAACACCATCCAAAGCTCCAGCATCTTTTCCCGTTACTAATTCCGTACCAATCCCATAACCATCAATCTCCGCTCCCTGATCGTTCAAACTTTTAATTACGTACTCATTCAACTGGTTTGATGCAATAATTTTCACATAATCCAAACCAGCATCATCGAGCATTTTTCTTGCCTTTTTACTTAAATAGGCCAAATCTCCACTATCCAAACGAATACCAATCATTCGATGCCCTTCGGCCTCCAATTCCTTTGCCACAATTATTGCATTAGGAATACCCGATTTAAGCGTATTGTAGGTATCCACAAGTAAAACAGTACTATCTGGATTTATTTCAGCATACCTACGAAATGCTTCCAACTCATAATCGAAGCTCTGAATCCACGAATGAGCCTGAGTTCCCGTTACCGGAATGTCGTAATTAAAAGCACTATAAACGTTTGATGTTGTATTTGCTCCACCTATCACAGCTGCACGACTCGCATGAATTCCACCCAAGCCCTGAGCTCTGCGCAATCCAAAATCAGCAAAATCTTTATCCCCAATTACATCCCTTATCCGGCAAGCTTTTGTCGCAATTAGCGACTGAAAATTCAAATAATTCAAAAGTAAAGTCTCAATTAGCTGAGCTTCAATTATATTTCCTTCAACTCTTACCAATGGTTCGTTTGGAAAAACAATTTCCCCTTCTTTAACGCTATATACAGTAGCAGTAAATTTAAAATCCTTCAAATACTCAAGAAATTCATCCTTCAATCCTGTTTTCTTCAGAAATTCAATATTTTCTTTACTGTAATTAAAGGTTTTCAATATTTGAAGTAGGTCCTGCAATCCTGCAAAAACAAGGTAACCTCCATCATAAGGATTGGTTCTATAATAGTAGTCAAAGACGGTTTGCTCCTCTTTTTTACCACTTAAAAAGTATCCCTGAGCCATAGTCAGCTCATAATAATCGGTATATAATCCGGAGTTTTCTGTTAATGTGTTCATTCGATTAAATTAAATAAAATCTTGATAAAGATAAGTAATATCTACTATTTTGCCCATAAATGTGGAATCGATATGTTTAGATAAAACATGATTTATGCTTTTTGTTTCTAATACTATTAATCTTACTTTAGCAAACCTTAAACAATCACTATACTTTAACAGAAAATAAAAGATATGACTGAAGCACTAAGACTGACTCTTCGAGATTCGAAAGCAGCACGATGGGGAGCATTGGGGATAATTTCTATCACTATGTTTGCAGGTTATTTTTTAACCGATGTAATGTCTCCTTTAAAACCAATGCTCGAATCCGAGTTTGGATGGTCTAGTACAAACTACGGTATATTCACCAGTGCATACGGGTGGTTTAATGTATTCCTATTAATGCTCATTTTTGGAGGAATTATCCTTGACAAAATGGGCGCTCGTTTTACAGGCTTAATGTCGTCAGGTATTATGGTTGTGGGTGCTGCAATTAAGTTTTGGGCAGTTACAAATCCAACTCTAGATACCGATACTACGCTGGGCATGCACAGTCAAGTATTTTGGGCATCTATTGGATTCGCTATTTTTGCAATCGGAGTAGAGATTGCCGGAATCACCGTATCTAAAATTATTGTGCGATGGTTTAAAGGCTACGAAATGGCATTTGCAATGGGAATGCAAATGGCTGTTGCCAGAATAGGAACCATGCTAGCAATGGTTGCTCCAGTACCCTTAGCAATGTATTTCTCAAATGTTCATACACAAGTTGAAAATGGACAGTTAGTTGAAAAAATGGGACCAAGTATTTCTGCACCTATTGCTTTTGCATTGCTACTATTGCTTATTGGTTTCATTGCCTTTTTTATCTACATGTCTATGGATAAAAAATTAGAACAGTCGGAAGCTGATCTTAATACAGAAGTTAAGAAGCCAATGTCTATGAATGAATTATGGTCGAGTATATTCTCAGATTTACGACTAATTGTTGGGAATAAAGGATTTTGGTTAATAGCTGTTTTATGTGTGTTATTTTATTCCTCAGTTTTTCCTTTTATACAGTACGCTGCAGATTTAATGGTTAATAAATATGGTTTAGATCAAGAAATAGCAGGTAGTATTCCTGGTTTATTACCATTGGGAACACTATTCCTTACACCTATTTTTGGAGGGATTTACGACACAAAAGGAAAGGGAGCAACTATCATGATTATAGGAGCAATTCTTATTTTAATTGTGCACTCAATTTTCTCTTTACCAATATTAAATTATTGGCAAGTAGCAGTCGTATTAACTATCGTTTTAGGAATCGCATTATCATTGGTACCCTCAGCGATGTGGCCTTCGGTACCAAAAATCATTCCTGAAAATCAATTAGGAACTGCTTTTTCATTGATCTTTTGGATTCAAAACTGGGGATTAATGGGAATTCCATTGTTAATTGGATATGTTTTAGATCAATCCAATCCTGAAGTAGCATTAGCAAAAGCTAACGGTACAGCAGTGCCATTATACGATTATACAAACCCAATGCTTATTTTTACAGGCCTAGGAGCTTTAGCAATACTTGTTGGTTTTCTATTAAAAATGGAAGATAAGAAAAAAGGTTACGGCTTAGAATTACCAAATATTCAGAAGTAAACTTATTAAATACATTCAAAAAAGCCACCTCTGGGTGGCTTTTTTACATAGCAGTTAACAAGAATACATGATTTGTTTTTTTATTCATTTATCTTAATTTAGTAGCCTCTAAAAACCTGAGTTTAATTTAAAAACACAACGAAAATGACAGAAACATTAAAAAGAACGTTGCGCGACTCATCGGCAATGCGTTGGGCAATGTTAATCCTACTTTCCGGACTGACTTTTAGCACCTACTGGTTTCAGGATTTCTTTTCCGGCTTAAAAGGCCTTATGGAATCTGAAATGGGATTTTCCAGCGAAGAATTCGGTAGAATTCTTGGATTAACAACAATTGCGAATATGTTTGGTATGATCATCATTGGTGGTATCATGCTCGACAAATGGGGAATTCGTGTTGCTGGTATTGTATTTGGTGGTATTGCCGTTTTAGGTGGGGCCATTTCAGCATTAGCTGCTTCCGGTTTTTTTGGAACCGATCACGACACCATGTTAAACATGATTATTGTAGGTCGTATACTTTTTGGTTCTGGTCTTGAAGTAGTATGTGTTGTTGCTACAAGAACAATTGTAAAATGGTTTAAAGGATACGATCTTGCTTTGGCAATGGCCATCAATATGGGATTTGGTCGATTGGGTAGTGCTATGGGTACTGCACTTTCATTAGATATTGGAGGTGGACATGTTTCTCCGGCTGTTACTTTCGCAGCATCTCTTATCGGCTTGGCCCTAATCATGTTTCTAATTTACACTGTATTCGATGTTAAGTTGGATAAACAGGAACGTGCAATAAGTGATGCCAAAAGCGGTGAAGCTTGCGATCCAGAAGAAGATTTTAAATTCTCAGATTTAATTACCTTAATCAAGAACAAATCATTTTTATACATTGCTCTTCTTTGTGTAACTTTTTATGCTGCCATTTTCCCTTTCATGCAGTATGCGCCTGATCTGTTGATTAACAAATTTGGTTTCACACAAGATCTTCCCCAGGCAGGAGAAGTTATTTTATGGGGAAGTAAAGCTATTGGGGCAGCAAGTGTTTATCTTGTTTTCTTCTTATTTGCCATTCTTTTTGCTGTTGTACCTAATAACTTTGAAAATAAACAAACTAGATTAGTTTTTAAAGTTGGAGCTCTAGTTGCTTTCTGTGCTTATCTATTCGTAATGAAGGATATTCTTGCAATTTGGTTAGGAAATGGTGCTAAAACAGCGAGTTTAATTCCTTTGGGAACAATTATTTTCACTCCTATTTTTGGTAATTTTGTAGATAAAAAAGGGAAAGCAGCATCCTTAATGATTCTTGGATCATTACTTCTGATTTTTGCTCACATCTCTTTATCGATATTAAATAATGTATTTATTGCCTATTTTGGACTGCTAAGTCTAGGGGTTGCATTCTCTTTAGTGCCTGCTGCCATGTGGCCTTCAGTTGCTAAAATTGTTGCTGAAAACAGATTAGGTACAGCATATGCTACCATGTTTACACTACAAAATTGGGGACTAGGATTATTCTTCTGGGGCATTGGAGCTCTACTTGATTTTGTAAATCAAGGAATACCTGAAGGACAACCAAAAGACTATACAATTCCAATTTTAGTATTGGTAGGCTGTGGGGTAATTTCAATTTTCTTATCATTCTTACTAAAAAAGGCTGATAGAAAACAAAACTATGGTTTGGAATTGCCTAGCTAATTAAATTATTTCATAAATTCTATTATAAATTTAAAGCTGTCCTTCAGGACGGCTTTTTTTATGTGGTCTCGTAAAGCTTTTGTATTTTCGAAACTTGTTTTAACAAACACTATACAAATGAACACAAATACAATCAAAAAATCACTGAGAGATTCTGTAGTCACTCGTTGGGCAATGCTCCTTCTAGTTGGATTTGTACTCGCTGCGAACTACTACTTTTACGATGCTCTGTCACCCTTAAAATCAACATTAACCAAAGAGTTTGGTTTCACAAGCACCGATTTTGGCTTGTTTGTTTCCGTTTACTCCATTCCCAATGTATTTTTCCTAATGGCAGTGCTGGGAGGAATAATTTTGGATAAACTCGGCATTCGACGAACTGGCTTCCTATTTGTTGCCTTTATGGCTTTCGGTGCATTGGTAACTGCCTATGGTGCTAGTGATCTATACATAAATGATGGATTTGGATATGCATTTATGTCTTCGTTTTTACCTGGATATTCTCCAGAATTAAAAATGATGCTTCTGGGAAGGTTCCTATTTGGATTGGGTGCTGAAACCAGTATTGTTGTCATCAGTAAGATAATCGTTAAATGGTTCAAAGGAAAAGAATTAGCCTTGGCTTTTGGCGTAAAGTTAGGATTGGCAAGAACAGGATCTTTCCTTGCCTTCAACCTATCTCCCGTTCTCATCGAATCTCAATCGGGATGGACACTTGCCATTTGGTTTGCAGCATTCTTGGTACTTGCAGCATTACTCGTATTCATGATTTACATGATGTTCGACTTGAAGCTTGACAAGCAGGTGAAACAAGAAGGTTTACTTTCGACCACTGATGAATTTCATATTTCGGATATCACCAAATTATTAACCAATCGTTCATTCATATACGTAACTCTCTTGTGTTTAACTTTTTATTCGGCTGTATTTCCCTTTCTTTCCTTTTCATCCGATTTCTTCCTGAATAAATTTAATCTTTCGATAAAAGAAAGTGGTTTTATATCATCCATGTTGCCAATTGGAACCATGATATTCACTCCCTTATTCGGATTTTTTGTTGATAGAAAAGGAAGAGCAGCATCTCTAATGATTTATGGATCCATAATTCTTGTTGTGGTTCATCTTACCTTCGCTTTCACTAGTTTATCCCCATACGTTTTAATGGTGATACTCGGACTTGCATTCTCATTGGTTCCAGCATCTATGTGGCCATCGGTTGCCAAAATGGTTGATGAGAAACGAATTGGCTCGGCCTACGGCTTAATGTTCTCAGTTCAGAATCTTGGTTTATGGGCATTCCCTATTCTTGCAGGTATTGTGCTTGACAGAACGAATCCATCTGGAACAGAAAATCTTGATTACACCTACACCATGGTTATGTTTGCAGGCTTGGGAATTGTAGGACTAATTTTTGCACTGCTTCTTAAAAGAGAAGACAAAGTATCAGGCTATGGATTGGAACTCCCATCGAATAGCAAATAACATAAAATATTCTACTATCACAGAGCTGTCCTTCGGGACAGCTTTTTTTTTATTTTAGACCATCACCTCGATCTGCTTAAGGCCATACTCGGGAACAATAATGAGAGAAAAAAGAATGAGAGCCTACAACGTAGACTCTCAATTCAAGAAAACCAATTAATTATGCTATTAAAACCAAAATCCCGGGACACCACTCCCAATATTTGGGAAATCATTTAACAAATGATTTCGATTTTATTTATACAATCGGCAGACCAAAACAAGTAACCATCTCATTTTAAGATAAATACACATACACTGAAAATGTTTACCTCAATAAAAGTGTTCGCATACATCACACATCCTGTACGATACCGAACATACTTAGCATTCGCCTATCTAAAGGTTTGATTTCCAGAACTAGTTTTTCCGTGCACCCATATTTCGCCACTTCTAATGTACAACTTATCATCTCCTTTACGATTTCCTGCTCTCAACGATCCTGATGATGCTGAAAGATCAAAACTCAATTGCTCAAAATCATTTAGTAACATCATACTAACATCACCCGAAGTGGCTTTAAAATAAGACTCTCCCAACAAAACCAAGCCTTCCCCTCGTAAATTACCAGAACTACTGGATAGATTTAGAATTGTTTTTGAATTTATAACTTTAATATTCCCTGATGATGAAATGCTTTTTATTTGACCTTCAATAGCATCAAAATCCTGATTCCCAGAAGATGTTCGTGAAGAAATGGCTCCAACAACATTCTC
The DNA here is from genome assembly GCA_041554215.1 of Labilibaculum sp. Taxonomy (GTDB): domain Bacteria; phylum Bacteroidota; class Bacteroidia; order Bacteroidales; family Marinifilaceae; genus Labilibaculum. Next base: position 6,032 of record JBFFMG010000064.1, on the reverse strand, counting down.
TATTTCTAAATTGCCCGAAGTAGCGATACAATTCAGATTTCCAACCACTTTGTTATATTCTTGATTCCCAGAACTGGATTGAGCTGTTACATCTCCTTTAATTTCGTACAATGTAATATCTCCAGAGCTAGTTAAAACATCAAGATCGGAACTTAACATTTTCACATTTATATCGCCCGAAGAAGCATGTACCTTGGTATAATCTGAGGAAATATCTTCACAATAAACATCACCAGAAGAATTCTTCACATCAATTTCCATTTTTGCTGGAACTAAAAACTTTAATGCTCCATCAATATTTCCCCAAGAGGACCGCGGAGATTCCACCCAAACTCTCAAAGTATTCCCTTCCAATCGATGATTGATTTTATAAGAAGTCCCATTCCGTGATGTTCCTTTAATAATTCCTTCAAATTTTACATCTTCACGATTTTCACCTTTTAACATTACATCACAAAATCGTCCTTCCACCACAATTTTTTTCACTCCATCATAACTGGCTTTTTCATCAGCAAAAGTCGTTTGAGAAAAGCTATTAAGAGAAAACAGAAACAAGACTAGAAGCAATAAATTTCTTTTAATTAAATTTTGAGTTTTCATATTTTTTTATTTTTCATGTTATGACTATATGGAACTTACCATGATTCAATAATCATACTCATTTAACGAGTTAATTATTATTTAATCATGAATGTTTCATTTTATACGAGTTTTTGAAATTGAATTAGTAAATTGATAATCAAGAAAAAATTTCGATCTCAACATCATATATTATGAGACGCTTTAGTTACAATTAAAGTTACAAAGAGATCATAAATTTGATTTTTTTACAATTTAGAATCTTTATAAATAATTTATTACCTTTGCCCTCAATCAAATGAAATAATACCGACTTATTTCGATTTTTAAATGGTATAATATATGGAATCGCAAACAGAACAAAAAAACAAACTCTTAACTACGATCGTATTAGAAAACAAAGCAATAGCTCCGGGAGTTTTTGTTTTAAAATATAAAAAAGTAAAAAGTTTTACAGCCGGACAATACATCGGATTAACTACTGATTTAAGCGTTACACCTCGACTTTACACAATAGCCAGCGGTGAAAACGACGAGGTAGTTCAAGTACTCTACAATTTAAAGGATGATGGTTGGCTAACTCCCAGACTTAGTGAGATTAAACCAGGTTCGGAATTATATGTAACCAATCCTGACGGCGATTTTATTGATGATGAATCGCCTGCATGGTGGATTGCTTCAGGAACTGGAATTGCACCTTATGCGGCAATGTTTCGCTCGGGTTTGCTTAAAAATAAAACTCTTATTCACGGAGGCAGATACAATCATTCATTCTACTTTGAAAAGGAATTTGTTCCTATACTCAAAGAAAAATACATTCGTTGTTGCTCACAAGATAAAGGTGTGGGTTTGTATCATGGAAGATTAACACGATATTTGCAAGATGTAGAGCATCTACCAACAGATTGTCGATATTTTCTTTGCGGCAGTCCGGAAATGGTAGTTGAAGTTCGCGACCTTTTAATCAAACGTGGAGTTAAGTACGAAAAAATTGTTGCTGAAATCTACTTTTAATGCAATTAATTTACATGAAATCAGAATAAAAACTCTGGCTACCTGTAATTACAAAAACGAATGATGGTTAAAGAAACCCTATTAGGAAAAACACTTGAGGAACTAATTCAAGTCGTTGCTGAATTAAAACTTCCAAAGTTTACGGCGAAACAAATTGCCGATTGGCTGTATAAAAAGGACATTACAAGTATTGAGGAAATGTCGAATCTCTCGGTTAAGGCAAGAGCTGCTCTAACTGAAAAATATGATATTGGCATTACTGCATCAACCAAAGTACAAGAGTCGATTGACGGAACCAAAAAATACCTTTATCCAACAAATCTTGCTCATAAATTTATAGAAACAGCTTACATTCCAGATAAGAAACGAAATACTCTTTGTGTTTCCTCTCAAGTTGGTTGTAAAATGGGTTGTTTATTTTGCATGACTGGCAAACAAGGTTTTCAAGGACAATTATCGAGTGGTGAAATCATCAATCAAATTAGAAGTTTGCCCGAAAGAGAAAATCTTACCAATATTGTTTACATGGGAATGGGTGAACCTTTGGACAATGTTCCTGAACTCATGAAATCATTAGAGATTCTTACTTCGGATTATGGAATGGCTATGAGTCCGAGAAGAATAACTGTTTCTACGATTGGAATTATACCAGGAATGATTGAATTCCTAAACCACAGCGAATGTCATTTGGCCGTTAGTCTGCACACACCTTTCGAAGAGGAAAGAAAAAGACTAATGCCAGTTCAAAATGTATATCCAATAAAAGATGTTTTGAAAATTATTCGTGATTTCGATTTCGGTCTTCAGCGCAGAATTTCATTCGAATACATCATGTTTAAAGGAATTAATGATACTCCTGCACACGTAAAAGAACTCTGTAGAATATTAGATGGAATTAAATGCAGAATCAATTTGATTCGCTTTCACCCAATTCCTGATACTCCACTAGATGGATCTGATGATGCAACGATGGAAGATTTTAAGGAGCAATTAACGAAAAAAGGAATTACCACAACCATCAGAAGATCGAGAGGGCTTGATATTTTTGCAGCTTGTGGATTACTTTCCACGAAGGAACTGGTCAAAAAACAAGAAGAAGACTTCTAAAAAAAAATCCTGCTTTTTAAGCAGGATTTTTTTTCATTTATATTTTATCTGTCACTCGATGTTCTAACAATTAAATCGGCATGAACTACAACCTCTTTGATTGCTTTTGCATCAGGTGTTTTTTCCATTTGCTCAAACAGTAATCTGGCAGCTTCGCGACCAACTTCTTTTGGATTTTGATCCATTGTTGAAACTGAAGGTTCCATATAACGGGATCTACGACTATTCGAAAATCCTACCACAGCTAAATCTTTAGGTATTTTAAGTCCTAATTCTTTCGCTGCTGCAATTGCGCCAATCGCCATATCATCATTAATGGCGAAAATAGCATCCGGACGATTGGATCTAGCCAATAAATCTAACGCCAGACTTTTTGCATCTTCAACTGTAAAATCACATCGCGAAATTAAAGTCTCATCAAGTGGGATATTATTATCTTCCAAGGCTTTTTTATAACCTCTTAGTCTATTTGTTCCAAACAACATGAACTCAGGCCCAGTCATGAATGCAACTCTTTTTGCTCCACCGTTAATTAAGTGAGTAACAGCCGTATGAGCAGCAGCAGCATCATCAGCAACGACTTTAGAAACCTCTAATTCTTTAGATGTTCTATCGAAGAGTACCATTGGCACGCCTAAATCCTGAATTTTATGAATATGATCGTATGTAGTTGTTGCACGAGTAAGTGACAGAATTATTCCATCCATTCTCATGTTCAAAAATCCATTTACATTTTTCTCTTCTTTTTCAATTCTCTCATTTGAAGAACTAACAAAAACCTGATAATTATGCTCATCAGCAATCTGCTCAATTCCTTTTACAACAGTAGCATAAAAGGAACTAACAATTTGCGGAACTACAACACCAATAGTATTCGATTTTTGTGTTTTTAAAGCAACTGCCAATGGATTTGGTTGGTACTTTAATTCCTTTGCTAATTTCTGAACTGCTTCTCTTGTTGTTAAGCTAATTTCGGGATTGTTCTTTAGAGCACGAGAGACAGTGGAAACTGAAATACTTAATTTCTCAGCTATGTCTTTAATGGTTACAGGTCTGTTTGCCATAGTAATAATTTTAGAATCTTACATTCGATTGTCTGAAATTGTAATAAAAATAATGATTTATATCACTTTCCCCGACAAGAAACAAAGATAATATAATTTAGACAGCTTCCATCTTATGAAATCTACTTTTTCGTGGTGTATTTCACCCATTTTCAACATCTCGGACTAGCTCAAGCCATTCTTAACCTAAAATTACAGCATTGGCACTTCAAAAATCAAAAAATCAGAATCTTCAATTCCATTAATCTCCAATGAATGAACACCATTCACACCCAAACCATCTCGCCGACGTAGAATTTCTCCATCGACCGTTAGCTCTCCATTTAGAATAAAAACATAAACCCCGTTTGCGTTACCGTTTATTTTATATTCCAGTGAATTTCCACTATTTACTTTTGCTCGATAAACATATGCATTTTGATTAATTCTTAAGACATTATGTTGTGATGAATTTGGAGCAACAAGCAGTTGTAATTCCCCATCCTCACTTAAATCTGGAAATGTTTTTTGATCGTAACTCGGCTCAAGTCCGTCTTCTTCAGGAATGATCCAAACTTGAAGAAAATGTACTTCCTCCGAATCAGATGCGTTATATTCGGAATGCATAATGCCACGTCCGGCTGTCATTACCTGCACATCATTCACATTAATTAATTCGGAATGTCCTGTACTATCTTTGTGCTTCAATGCCCCTTTTAATGGAATTGAAATGATTTCCATATTTTGATGCGAGTGAGTTCCAAAACCCATTCCTGCTTTAACAACATCATCATTAAGCACTCTTAACGCTCCAAAATGGATTCGCTCCGGACAGTAGTAATCAGCAAAACTAAAACTGTGCTTGCTATTCAACCAATCCAATTGACTACGTCCTCTTGTTCCTGCCTCGTGAAATACTTTTTTCATATTTACCCTCCTATTCTAAATCTTTTCTACAAAGTTAGCTTAGAGTAGCTTAGGAGTAAATGGACAAAATTGCGTTTCATTTGCACTTTTCATTCAAAAATAACGGGAACAAACATGTACATTTGCAACTCGAAAAATTTCACCTGAACAAAGCCTCATCATGGAAAACTTACATAAAAACCTAAAACATTTACGTTTACGCAAAAGATTATCGCAAGGCAGATTATCGAACAGAATTGGCGTAGGAGCCTCATCAATCAGTGCCTACGAGAAAAAACGAAACACGCCTAAAATTACTACATTGATGAAATATTCGAAATTCTTCAAACGTAATTTAGACGAACTGGTGAACGGGGACATCTACAAATTGGATCAGGAAAAAACGCAAATTACCAAGGGAGACAAACTAAGAATATTACCCATTTTAGTGGATGCCCAAAATGAGGAAATGATCAGTCTGGTTCCCGTAAAGGCTGCCGCGGGTTACCTTAACGGATATTCTGATGCTGAATTTATTCGTGAACTTCCAAATTTCAGAATGCCATTTGCCGAGCTTTCGGAAAACAAAACCTACCGGGCTTTTCAGATTGAAGGAGACAGCATGCTTCCAATTCCTTCCGGTGCTTATATCATTTGTGAATACATTCAGGATTGGCAATTAATAAAGGATAATAGTTGCTGTATTGTACTTACTTCCGACGATGGAGTTGTATATAAAAGAGTTAAAAAAGATTTTAAAAACAACCAGCTACTATTAAATTCGGATAATCCAGAATATTTATCTTTTGAAGTAAGCCTTAATCAGGTTTTAGAAGTCTGGAAATCATTAGGTTTTGTGAGTTTTAATTTGCCTGATGCTCCTGAAAAAAATGGAAAATACGAGAGAAGAAAATAATCCTCAAATTTAATTCGTGATAACGAATTGCTTCATCTGTTTTTTTTCTATTTTTGACTCTGTAAAATCATTCTAAATAAATTCGTTCACATACATCCCTTACAATGAGCTCAACAGGAACCTCAAGCAATTACAAAGGTGTTTTATATGCTATGGTTACAGCCCTTCTTTGGGGGTTTCTGCCAATATTCCTGAAAGTATCCTTGAAAAATTTGGATTCTGTTTCGGTTGTGTGGTTTCGATTTACTTTTGCCTTCTCGATTTTGTTTATCTACTATTTGATCACGGACAAAAAGCAACTGCTAATTATAAAAAAACCACCTCTTATTTTGGTGATTGCAGCGCTTGCATTGGGCGTAAACTATCTGGGATTTATGCAGGGAATTAACTACACCAGCCCTAGTAATGCACAAATTACCATGCAAACGGCTCCTATTTTATTAGCCTTGGATGGTATTTTCTTTTTT
>JBFFMG010000063.1:0-13386 GCA_041554215.1 Labilibaculum sp. | reverse complement strand
TGTGTTTTTTATTTTGTACATCGTACAACCAAATATCTCTTGTAACAGCCGAAGTATGATGTTTTCGCCAATGATCTTCGTATCCCTTACTATCGCGGTATAAAATATAGTTCATGTCTTTGCTATACTTCGCATCTAAAGCTGGAGTGGTAAGGATTTGCGATGTTTTACCACCTTTAGCTGGAACACTATATAATTCAGGAAGCACACCTGATGGGAACATTGCATTTCTGGAATCATCACCAATTGTTGATGAAAACAAAATATTTTGTCCATCCGGTGTAAAACTTGATGGGGTTTCTCCTTTTGAATTAAATGTAATTCTATTTGGGACTCCGCCTGTTGCCGAGATCGTGAAAATATCAAAATTCCCATATCGGTCAGAAGCAAAAGCGATTGTTTTACTATCAGGAGACCAAATGGGCTGATAATCGTACGCTTGGTTGCTTGTTAATGCTCTGGCGTTACCACCTTCCGTAGAAACTGTAAATAAATCGCCACCAAATTCAAAAACAATGGTTTCACCATCTGGAGAGATTGATGGATAACGAAGCCATTGAGGCTTATCCATTCCAAGAAGACTTTGTGCAAGTGCAATTAAAAACGTAGTAATAAAAAACAGCTTTTTAATCATGTTTTATTGAATTGTGTTAAAATTTAGGACATAGGATTTCCCTGAACAATAATATTAATTCAATGATACTATCATAATGTGTACCAAAGCCAATAAGCTGTTGATTGTGTGTGTTGTTGACCCTGAAGGCTTGTTTTACAAGTAATTGTTATTGTTCGGAAGTGTACAATAAACTGTTCGTTTTCGGACTGCTAAGCTTGTTTTTAATAACTGATTTGTTCGATTTAGAGATGGTTAAACTCTTTTGGGTATTCAACAAAACCAGAAACAGATGCCAAAGAATCTTTTTCCAATTCAAGTGCCATAAAAACTTCGTCTGGCGCTTCAAAAGGGCATGATATTTTGAAATTGGAGGCCGGAGCAAAATTAAATTTTGTGTAAAATTCAGCGTGGCCTAATACAATTACTGATTTGTATCCCATTTTTTTTGCCTTTGCCAAACCATTTTCTATTAATTGAGAACCAATTCCGAGTCCTTGTAATTCTGGAATTACCGACATAGGTGCTAATGCTAAAGATTCAAAATTACTATCTTCCGATTTTATTTCGATAGGAAAGAATAAAATGTGACCAACAATCTCATTTCCCATGCAAGCCACAAGGGAAAGATCTTTAATGAACTTTTTATTTTTACGTAGCTTCTCTACCAGTATTCCTTCTGCTTCCTGACCAAAGGCCATGTCGTTAATCATGGATATTATTTTGTAGTCATTCTTGTTTTCTGGTCGAATCTGAATCTTCATAATTGTTGTTTTAGCTTGGAGAAAGTTAGTGAAAATACCATAAAAAAATCCAACAAATTTGAATCATTCAATTTGTTGGATTTTGATAGATCTCTTAATTTAAATAGCTTCTCCGACTAGTGTTGCTTTGGTACATTCTTTCACAATGACATTTGCGAAATCACCAATTTGGTAATCCTTTTTCGGAAATACAATTACTTTGTTTTGTGAAGTTCTTCCGAATACGTCTTGTTCTGATCTTTTCGAAACGCCTTCAATTAAAACCTCGAATGCTTTGCCAATGTCGCTTTGGTTATTTTCTAAAGATATTTGATTTTGCAGCACAATCATCTCTTCTAATCTTCTTTGCTTAATCTCTTCAGGAACATTGTCTTTTAAATTCTTATACGCAAAAGTGCCTGGACGTTCCGAATATTTGAACATATATGCCAAATCAAATTTCGCCCATTTCATTAATTCAATGGTTTCCTTGAAATCTTCTTCGCTTTCATTATGGAATCCACAAAAAATATCAGAGGAAATACCGCATCCTGGAATAATTCTTCGGATTGCCTCAATACGGTCTCTATACCATTCTTGGGTGTATTTTCGACGCATGTCTTTTAAAACAGAATCACTTCCCGATTGTACAGGTAAATGAATAAAATTGCAAATGTTGTCATGCTTAGCAATAACTTTTAAAGTGTCATCACTCATATCTTTAGGATGCGAGGTTGCAAAGCGAATTCTCATATTTGGAATCGAAATAGCAACCATTTCTAGTAACTCAGGGAAACTTACTTCCGATACTGAGTTTTTATAAACAAAAGAATTTACATTCTGCCCCAAAAGAGTAACTTCCTTGTATCCTTTTTCTGACAAATCATTAACTTCTTTCAGAATACTTTCAGGATTGCGGCTACGCTCACGTCCTCTGGTATAAGGAACAATGCAGTAGGTGCAAAAATTGTTGCAACCTCTCATAATAGATACAAAGCCAGAAATCGAAGTTTCATCGATTCTCGATGGACAAATATCCTTGTAAGTTTCAGTTAGAGAAAGTTCAATGTTTATCGCTTTTTCTCCGTTCTCAGCTTTTTTAACAAGAAGAGGAAGATCCATATAAGCATCGGGACCAACAATTATATTTACGTTTTTTTCCTGGTCAAATAATTTTTCGCCAAGTCGTTCAGCCATACAACCAATTACTCCAACTAAAAGTTTTGGGTTCTTTTTCTTTAATTCGCTAAATCCTTGCACTCTTCCTCTTACTCTGGTTTCAGCATTTTCACGCACCGAACAAGTATTCACTAAAATTACATCAGCTTCTTCGCGGGTTTTGGTTATCGTAAAACCATCATGCTCCATAATCGAAGCTACAACTTCGCTGTCAGCTATATTCATTTGGCAACCATAGGTCTCCAAAAATAATTTCTTGTTATTATTGCTCATTTTGATATTTACCTTGTTAAAAAATTTGTGCAAAGTTATATTATCTCAACTGATTGACAAGGAAAGTAGGGCTGATTTAGAATCGGTAAAGAGTATTAAATATCCTTTTCTTTATATCAATGCTACTTATGATTATTAATCAAGTGGCTTTTAAGCAATTAATTTGTACTTTTAAGAGGAAGGCAAATTCATTTGAAGTAATATGTATTAAAGGGCGATTTAAGTTTATTTTGGCTGGAGAATTGTCTTTGTTGCTAAATAATTTTGTGTATTTTTATCCCGCAAATCAAGGATCGAAGAAGAGCTTGATTTATAGAGGGTTTGTGTGAAATTAATCTCTTTGAAGTCTGGTTTGGTTATCTAATAATTCAAATTAGGAATAATTCTTGCGTTACGGTTATAAAGTGTTAATGTAAAAGTAGACATCATGAAGCGTATTTTAGTTCCAGTCGATTTTTCCGGCGATTCACTTAAAGCATTAAGATTTGGCATTTATTTGTCAAATAAATTGGGTTGTCATCTTAGAATGATTCATGTTCAGAAATCGGAGAAATTCGAAATCCCTTTTCATTTTGAAGAATTGAAGAATGAAATTATTCATACCGTACAAGAATATTTTGAGAAATTAATTGAGCTTCATTCTGTTGACTATTGTGTTAAGAATGGAGTTTTTGATTTTAAAATAAGAACAGGAAGTGTTTATCGTGAAATAGTAAATCAAGCCAAATATGGTGATGCCTATATGGTTCTTATGGGGGCATATGGGGCTTCGGGTTTCGAAGAGTTTTTTATTGGAAGTAATGCTGTTAAAGTAGTAACCAATGCTACTTGTCCTGTTGTAACTGTACAAAAAGAATTCACTAAAGGGCAACTAAAAACAATTGTAATGCCCATCGATGCAAGTATCGATACGCGAAAGAAAATTCCATTTGTCGCTGAAATCGCCTCCAGATGTAATGCCAAGGTTCATATTCTAGGAGTTCATGAAACTTCCGATTCAAATGTTATTGGGAAGATTGAGCACTATATGAGACAGGCCGAAGATTACTTTAGGGAAGGACACGTTGATTACGTGAAGAGCATTCGTAAAGGTGATAACAATACTTTCTCATCTCTTGATTATGCTCGTGAGGTTGATGCCGATTTAATTGCAATCATGACTGAACAGGCTGAAAGTTCGATTAATATGTTTTTTGGATCTTATGCTCAGCAAATGATAAATAGTTCTGAAATTCCAATATTATCTGTTCCAAATAATTAAGGAGACAGACATTGTTAAAATGAAACACAAACCTTGTAAGTTGAAGAATGTTTTCCAGTTTAAAGGTGTTGATAAACAAAGAAAAATGCAGTACGTTAAAATAGTAATCTTATCGTTTTTTATTTCATTAGGCATCTCATCAATTGCACAATCTAAGAAAGATGTTCAGTTTGGGAGTAAAAGAAAAATGGATTCCTTAGGCAAGGTAAATGTTATTCAGGATACCAGAATTAATGAGCTTCTAAAAACTGATGAAGAGATAAGTTCAAAAGACCCTGGCTTCTCAGGATATCGAATTCAGATTTTCTCAGGTAGAAGTACTGATCGAGAAAAGGCATTTAAGATTAAGAAAGAATTTAAAGATTTATTCCCTGACGAAAGAGCTTATGTCATCTATAAAGCGCCAGACTTTAGGGTTACTGTCGGAAATTTTCGAAGTAAGATTGAATCAATTGAGCTTAATAAAGCTTGCGTAAGCTATTTCCCGAATTGTTATCCGGTAAAAACTTATATTTCGTTTTCAGATTTGATACCTGATCAGCAAGAGCTTGATGAGGTTGTTATAGATGAAGAGGGTAAACAACAAAATGCAAACTAAATAACCATTTAAGAAGTTAAGAATGAGTGACCAACTAAAGCACGAGTGCGGGATAGCAATGATTCGATTGCTAAAACCTCTTGAGTACTATCAGGAAAAATATGGATCGTGGAGATATGGTATTCAAAAACTCTATCTGCTGATGGAAAAACAACACAACAGAGGCCAGGAAGGCGCTGGAGCTGTTGGATTGAAATTGGACATGGGGCCTGGGAATAAATACATCCATCGTGAGCGATCGTGCAGTGATCAGCCAATTAAGGATGTTTTTGATGGTGTTTACAAGGAACTTGCCGCTGCTGAAGCGAAAGATCCTGATAAATTTAATGATCCGGTTTGGGCAAAAGAAAATTTGCCATTTGCCGCAGAATTATACCTTGGTCATTTACGATATGGGACTTTTGGACGAAATAGTATTGATTTTGTTCATCCTGTGATGAGAGAAAATAATTGGAAATCTCGAAATCTTGTGTTGGCAGGAAACTTTAATCTGACTAATGTAGATGAGCTTTTTAATTTATTGGTTGGTTTGGGACAATGCCCAAAGAATTATACCGATACAGTTACAATATTGGAAAAAGTTGGCCATTATTTGGATGAAGAAAATCAGATGTTATTCCGTCAATATAAAAATGATGGTTTATCTAACCAGGAAATTTCACATCAAATAGAACACAATATTGACATTAAACAAGTGCTGTCGAATGCAAGTAGAGATTGGGACGGAGGATATGCAATTGCTGGTATGTTTGGTCATGGAGACTCTTTTGTAATGAGAGATCCTTGGGGAATTCGACCAGCATTTTATTATCACGATGATGAAATTGTTGTAGTTGCCTCTGAACGACCTGTTATTCAAACGGCGTTAAATGTAAGAGCAAACGCGATTAAAGAAATTGCTCCTGGAAATGCTGTAATTGTTCGTAAGAATGGTGAGGTTGCCGAGGTTCCCGTGCGTGTTGCTCAAAAAAGAAGATCATGTTCGTTTGAGAGAATCTATTTTTCTAGAGGGAGCGATAAGGATATTTATAAAGAAAGAAAAAAGCTTGGTCAATTGCTGACTCCAGCCATTTTAGATTCTGTTGATCATGATATAAAAAATACTGTATTTTCTTTTATTCCTAATACTGCTGAGACTGCATTTTATGGGATGATGGAAGGTGTACGTCATCATTTGATGGAGCTGAAAAAACAACAGATTCATGATTTGAATGGAGGATGGACTGAGGAGAAATTGCAAGAGATCATATCAGTAGAGCCAAGGGTTGAGAAAATAGCTATCAAAGATGCAAAAATGAGAACTTTCATCTCTAATGATGAGGGGCGTGATGATTTAGTTGGGCATGTATATGATGTTACCTACGGAATTGTTAAAAATCATGAAGATAATTTGGTTGTTATTGATGATTCAATTGTACGAGGAACAACTTTGAAACAAAGTATTTTACGAATTTTGGATCGTCTTCATCCAAAAAAGATTGTAATTGTTTCTTCTGCACCTCAAATTCGTTACCCTGATTGTTACGGAATAGACATGACTCGCATGGGTGAGTTTATTGCTTTTAATGCTGCTATAGCTATGCTTAAGGAGCAAGGTTTGGAGAGCATTATTGACGAGACATATAAAAAGTGCAAAGCGCAGGAAAATTTACCGAAAGAAGAGGTTGTAAATTATGTGAAAGAAATTTATAAGCCTTTTACTGCGGAAGCAATATCAGATAAAATAGCTCAATTACTAACTCCGGAAGTTATGGATGCTGAAGTAAAGATTGTTTATCAAACAGTTGAAAATCTTCATGTTGCATGTCCGGATAATACGGGGGATTGGTATTTTACAGGTAATTACCCAACACCAGGAGGAAATAAAGTAGTAAATACTTCTTTTATTAACTACTGTGAAGGAAACGATAAGCGATCTTACTAAATTAACTCGCTAAAAACAAAAACCCGTCTTGTGAAAGACGGGTTTTTTATTTGATATCTCATTAAAAAAAGCATCCTTTTCAGAATGCTTTTGAGATTATTTCTTTTTAAAGATATTCAGTTTTGTTTTTGGAAATTTGATGTGTAATAAAGAAAGATAGGAAGATGTGTGTCTTTCAACCTTCTTGTCATATACATCAGCAATTGTAATCATGATACCAGTCTCTTCAACATTGCCAAAGTGAGTGTTTACAGCAGTTCCGAAACATTTCATTGTTGGCGATAATCCCATGTATGCATTGATTAGTGGAGGTACATTTTCTCCATTTTTGCGAACATTTTGTGATAGAACTTTGTAGTTTTCTTCAAATGTATCTTTGCAAAAATCTCTTTCTAACTGCTCTGTGTCCATATTGGTTACCAGAGGAGTTGTTGGGGTAGCTAATTTGTCCGGATCATTGAACATTTTATTCATAAAATACAAGATGTGATTACGGGCATCTCTGTTATAATCCGGGTACATAGTTACTTTGCCAAAGAAATATTTAATTTCAGGATAGTCAACTATTAAGGCTCCTAATCCGTCCCATAAATTATCCAAAGCGTATAAGCTTTTTCTTCCCTTTTTAATTGATTGATAATCAGGTTGAACAAAAGAACGACCTAGCTCAATGGTGTGAGGCATATAGTTCTTCTTGAAATCTTCTGAGAAGTTAAAAAGTTTTGAAGTTGCTAAATAAGTATCACCGTTCTCGTCAACGGGAGCATCTTTGCATAAAATGTAACGATAACCGCCAAGAATTTCTTTGGCTTTAGGATCCCAAACAATTAATTGATGGTATGGTTTATCGTCCAAATCAAAATCATCAATGTCGATATCTTTACCTGTTCCTCCTCCGGCTTTACGAAAAGTGATTTCACGTAAACGTCCGACTTCTCGCATTAATTTTGGAGAGTCGTGATGAGTAAAGCAGTAGATTTCATTCGATCCCTTGTTGGTCTTGCGCACAAATCTTTCTTCAGTCAACTCCTTTTCAAGTTCCTCTCGCGGTACAGGGGGAATAATTTCTTTCATCAGTCGGTGTATTGGTTCCTTTGTAAGGATTATTATTACTTGGTTTTCCTTTTTAAAATGATTTTCAAAAATACTTACATTATAGGTGATAATGTATAGCTCTTAGGCTAATATTTGATAAAATGAATCGAAACTTATGTGACAGTTTTTATTGATTTGTCAATTTATATGTTTCTTTTTTCATTTTTTCAGCCCATCTGTCATACGACATACTTTTGTCAAAGGTTTGGTATGATACTGGTTTTCCTATACGAACTGTGAATTTTTTTCCTCGCTGTTTAAATAATTCGTTGGGCAAATATAACATTTCCAAATTAGATTTTAAACCAAGGCGCTTCCTAAGATTAGCAAGATTATAGAAAAAATTCGAGTTTCTTCCATCAATATGTATCGGTACAATGTCGCGCTTGTATTTTTTAGCTTTGGCGATAAAGCTTTTTTTCCATTCCAGATCTTCTATTTTACCCTTTTGCTTTCGCGATACTAAACCTGCGGGAAATGTTAGCATTGTTGCTTCCGATTGGTAGGCATTTTCGATTAATATTGCTGCATCTTTTGCCTGACCTCCATGTTTGTTAATGGGAACAAATACATCTGATAGATTCTTGATGTTCATCAGAATGTCGTTAACCAAAAATTTGATTTTTGGAAAGTATTTGCCAAATATACTAATTAGGATTATTCCATCGGGTCCTCCTAATGGATGGTTTGAAGCAAAAATGTATCTACCATTTTTGTCAAGGTTTTCAAGGCCTTTAATTTCAAAACTTATTTGAAGTTCCTCTAATACGCTATCGGCAAATTCAATGCCTTGCTTTTGATGGTTCTTTGATAAAAAGTCATTTAGCTCATCTTGATGAATGATCCTTTTTAGGTAGCGAATTAAAAAACTAGGTAGTAATCTTGATATTTTTTCACTTTTGCTCGCAAAAACCTTCTCTATATCAATCTTTAAATAGCTTTCGGGAGTGTCTTCTTTTTGCATAAAATTTCGAAATCGTTTAATATAGTTAGCAAATATCGCAATTTTCTTGAATTGTTTTTTCAAGTTTTATAACAATCTCAATATAATTGAATGATAATTAGTTGTACAGTGTGCGAAAAGTTATCAACAAAACAATAAAAGTGGGAGCATGTGGTTGAAAGTGGGTAAATTTTTCTCTAATTTTACAATTGTAAATTAATTTTCCCAATGGTAACATTTATAGGTGATTATACCTGCAGATTGGATTCCAAAGGTCGCGTTTTGCTGCCTTCGGCCTTTCGGAAGCTTCTAAATGGAGATTCTGAGAGTCGCTGTGTTTTGCGGAAAAATTTGTATGAAAATTGCCTGGATCTTTACTCAATATCTGAATGGGAGAGACAAACTGAAATTGTTCGGGCAAGGGTTAATCCTTTTAATAAGAAGCATGCAGGCTTTTTGCGTGAGTTTTTTAGAGGTACAGCCGAGGTTTTGATTGATGGGAATGGACGGATTTTAATTCCGAAGAAATTTTTTGAATTCGCTGCTTTTTCAAAAGATGTGACCTTAGCCGGACAGGATGGGAAAATTGAAATATGGGATACCGAAACTTACGAAAAATCTGCTCTGGGACAAGATGGGTTTAGCGATTTGGCCGATGAAATTTTGGGAGGTGATTCAAACATCAAGTAATCGTTGATTATAAGCATTTAGTGTTGTTCCTTTGTGATTCAATATAAAAGATAAAAAAATGAGTACGTATCATGTTCCAGTTTTATTGGGAGAGAGTATAGAGGGGTTGGATATTAAGCCAGATGGTATTTATGTGGATCTTACTTTTGGCGGTGGAGGTCATTCGCGAGAAATTCTAAAACACCTTACAACAGGGAAATTGATTGGCTTCGATCAGGATGTGGATGCGGAAGGAAATGTGCCGGATGATGATCGGTTCATATTCGTCCGTCATAATTTCAGATACTTTAAGAATTTCATGAAATATTTAGGTTATTCTAAAGTGGATGGTATTTTAGCTGACCTGGGAGTTTCTTCTCATGAATTTGATGTTGCCGAACGGGGTTTTTCTTTTCGTTTTGATGGTGATTTGGATATGAGAATGAATCAAGATTCAAATTTTACGGCAGCTGATTTGTTGAATGAGTATAGTGTTGAGGATTTGTATCGAATCTTCAAGTTTTATGGAGAAGTGAAAAATCCGGGAAAATTAGTTCACTTAATCGATAATCAGAGAAAAGAGACACCTTTTACTACGATTCAACATTTTAAAGAAGTAATTGCTCCTTGTACTCCTAAGTTTAAAGAGCATAAGTATTTAGCGCAAGTGTTTCAGGCCATTCGAATTGAGGTGAATCAAGAGATGGATGTTTTGAAAGAAATGCTTTTGCAATCGGCGGATATGTTGAAGCCAGATGGAAGATTGGTGGTAATAACTTATCATTCTTTAGAGGATAGATTGGTGAAGAATTTTATTCGTGATGGGAAATTTGATGGTAATGCCGAGAAAGATTTTTTTGGTAATGTGCAAACACCATTAATTGCTGTTAATCGAAAGGTTATTGTTCCGAGTGAAAAAGAGTTGGAGTTAAATGGACGATCTCGAAGTGCTAAGCTTCGAATTGCACAGCCTAAAACAGTATAAGTCATGTTTAAATTTCGGAAAAAATATAACGATTTTATAAAACCTAGTGAGGAGCTGAAGGAAACGTCTTCGGGTTCCATTAAGGATTTTATTGATGGAAGTATTTTAACGAAGACAGAAGTGGTTCAGCAACTGCCATTTATTATTTTCTTAGTTGTTCTGGGGATTTTTTATATCAGTAACCGGTATCGTTCCGAACGGGTTTATCGCGATATGGTTAGTTTAGAAAAAGAATTAAAAGAACTAAGGTTTGAGTCGATTACCACAGCATCCGATTTGATGTATATGAGCAAACAGTCGGAAGTATTGAAAAGAGTGAGAAATGAGGGACTTGAGTTGGTTGAAGCAACTGAACCTCCAATTAAAATATATTTAGAGAAGTAGTGCCGATAAAAAAGGATATCATATGGCGAGTTGGGGCAATCTACACTTTGGTGATTGTTTTTGCAATACTCATTGTGGGTAGAGTGGTAGCCTTGCAATTGTTCGAAGGAGATAAATGGCGAAGTAAAGCTCAATCTCTTTCGCAACGAGACGTAATCGTATCGGCCAATCGGGGAGATATTTGTGCTGCCGACGGACGACTATTGGCTAGTTCATTGCCTTATTATCAGCTGAGAATGGATTTTCAGGCTTCTGGATTAACAGATTCTCTTTTTCGGACGGACGTTGATTCGTTGGCGCTTTGTTTATCTCGTTTTTTTAAAGATAAGTCAGAGAAAGATTATCGGAATATGCTATGGAAAGCAAAATATCGCACCAAATCAAATCGGTATTTTTTAATTCATCGACGAAAAATTAATTACAACGGGCTTAAAAAAATTAAGACTTTTCCCATTTTTCGATTGGGTCAAAATAAAGGCGGTTTAATTTGTGAACAGGAAAATAGTCGCATACAACCTCATTTAAATCTGGCCAACAGAACAATAGGATATTTGTCTGACGGAGAACAAAATCAGCAAGTTGGTAAGGTGGGTATCGAAGGTGCTTTTGAAAGTGACTTAAAAGGAGTTGATGGGATTAGTATTATTCAAAAATTGTCGGGTAGGTGGTTGCCGGTAAATACGGTTGAACCAAAAGATGGTAATGATTTAATTACAACAATTGATGTGAATTATCAGGATGTTGCGCAGTCGGCTCTTGAACAACAGCTTATTAAATACAATGCACATCATGGATCGGTTGTTTTGATGGAAGTAAAAACAGGTGCGGTGAAAGCTATTGCCAACTTGGGCTTTGATGAAGCATCTCAGAAATATAAGGAAGATTATAATTATGCTATAGGTGAGGCTACGGAACCAGGCTCAACATTTAAGTTGGCTTCCATTATGGCTCTTTTAGAAGATGGTTATATTGGGCCAATGGATTCGGTAGATACTGGTGATGGTGTGTATAGTTATTACAAAGAAAAAATGCGTGATTCTCATGAAGGTGGCTATGGGAAAATTACAGTACAAGATGCTTTTGAAAAATCATCAAATGTTGGGATTTCTAAATTGGTAAACGAGCATTATAAAAACAAACCAAGATCTTTTATTAATCGATTGTATGAATTTAGGCTAAACGAGCCGTTGGGTCTTGAAATAAAAGGAGAGGGTATTCCAAGTATAATGTATCCTGATGATCCTTCGTGGTCGGGAGTTTCTTTGCCATGGATGTCGATAGGATATGCAGTACAACAAACACCATTGCAAACTTTAACATTTTATAATGCAATTGCTAATAATGGTAAAATGATGAAGCCTCAATTTGTTAAAGAGTTGAAGTATCATGGTGATGTGATTCAATCTTTTGATAAGCAGGTTTTAAAATCTAAAATATGCTCGGGAGAAACACTTAAAAGTGTGAAAAGTATGTTAGAAGGTGTTGTGTTAAGAGGAACGGCGAGGAATCTTCGAAATGCGAATTACACAATTGCTGGAAAAACAGGAACGGCGCAAATAGCAGATAAAAACAAAGGGTATAAGGTTAAAGTTTATCAGGCTTCGTTTGTAGGGTATTTTCCTGCTGATAAACCGTTGTATTCATGTATTGTAGTAATTAACCGACCCAACAAAACTATGGGGTTTTATGGGAATCAGGTTGCCGGGCCAGTATTTAAAACAATCGCCGATAAAGTATATGCAATGAGTTATTCGATGCATCCAATAAAAGTAGATGAATTAGATGCAGAGCCAAAAGTGCCGGTTTCATTGAATGGGTTTAAAACCGATTTGGATAAAGTATTCGATAAATTAAATATTGAAATAGCTAATAAAGATATTCAGTCCGATTGGGTGATGACTTCTCGAAAAGATTCAATTATTGAATATAAATACAGAACAGTAAAGAAATTCATGGTGCCGAATGTAAAAGGTATGGGAATTCAGGATGCTCTGTATATACTCGAAAATGCAGGATTAAGGGTTAAGGTGAGAGGTTTGGGATCCGTTTCTCAACAATCGATCCAACCAGGATCCTATTTTAATAAGGGAGATCATATTACAATCGATTTATCTTAAAATGTGACAGATGGGAATAAATATAAACGAACTATTTGGTTCGGTAAATGTTCAGAGTATAAAAGGGGATAGGGATGTTGAAGTGAATGAGATTCATTTTGACTCTCGTAAGGTTAAAAGCGGAGATTTGTTCATTGCTTGTCGGGGAACAATTTCAGATGGTCATGATTTTATCGAGACTGCAATAGAAAAGGGAGCTAAAGTAGTTGTTTGTGAAGAATTGCCTAAAAGTAGTTCCTCCGAAACAAGTTTTGTAGTGGTTGAAGATTCGTCGGCTACTCTTTCTCAAATAGCTCATAACTTTTATAACAAACCAACAGAGAATATTCAATTGGTTGGCGTAACCGGAACAAACGGAAAGACCACCATTGCTACTCTTCTTTATGATTTGTTTCGAAAATTAGGATATAAAGTGGGTTTATTGTCGACTGTTTGTAATTATGTCGATGAAAAAGCAATAAAAGCAACTCATACAACACCAGATGCATTGCAGTTAAATGCTTTGTTGGCGGAAATGGTTGAAGCCGGATGTGAGTATTGTTTTATGGAAGTTAGCTCTCATGCGATTGATCAGAAAAGGGTTGGAGCATTGAATTTTAAAG
>JBFFMG010000062.1:0-13435 GCA_041554215.1 Labilibaculum sp. | reverse complement strand
GCTATATTTAGAATGGGTAAAGCTAATGCGTGTGTACACTAAAGAAATGAGTTGAGTGTAAATTTATTGAAGTTACGAATAGAATTGCGTCTCATTTTAAGGATCGTTTTGCTTTTAACTTGCTTACTCTTTTGAGTTTTATGTTTTTACAAGTTTAAAAGGAATTTAATGAATAAAGCGAGTTGATGAAACTTATGATTATAGAAGTGTAAGTATAAAACAAATTGATAAGTTTTGCGTACTATGTGTGTACTCTAAAATTTCTTGTTACTATGGAAAAAAACTGTTGGGAAGTCATGAATTGTGGACGGGAATTTAATGGTAAAAATTCTGCTAAGCATGGGGTTTGTCCTGTAGCTGTGTCAAATAAATATGAAGGTGTTAATGGAGGACAATTTAGTGGAAGATTTTGTTGGGTTGTAGCAGGTACTTATTGTGATGGTGATACAGCAGGAAGTTATGCTCAGAAATTAGCAAATTGTATTAATTGTAAATTCTTGAAACAGGTGCAGGAGGAACAAGGGCGAAGTTTTATATTAACACCCAAAAAAGTGAAAAGTATGAAATGATAATTATCGGTTCACTTTTTTTCCAGTAAACACCCATGCTCCTATAATTGCAGTTAAAGGTGCCACCAATACCAATCCAAAACTACCTACCAAGGTGTGTAAGATTTCGCCCGAAACGTAATTAAGGTTCAAAATATTAACCATTGGAGTGCCTTGGGCAATAAATACCATTAAAAGGGCTGAAAAACCACCTGAGTAGGCCAATAGAAGAGTAGTTGTCATCGTTCCCACAACAGCCTTTCCTACTTCAAAACCTGAATGTCGCAATTGTTTGGTGCTGATGCTGTTATTTTGTTGAAAGACCTCAGCTTGCGAAGCAGAAATATCCATAGCAATGTCCATTACCGCCCCCGATGAAGAAATGAAAATCCCAGCCAGAAAAATTTCGGTAAGATTTAGATAGGAATACCCCGAATACAGTAAAGTTTCCGAGAAAGGCTTAATGGCACCATGAATATTGAATAGTTTACCAAATAGAATGGCCATTGCACAAGTAATAGCAATTCCACTCATCGCACCAAAAAAGGCAACCAGTCCTTTTTTGTTTGTGCCGGCTACCAAAAAGATGATAACAGAAGTGAGTAAAGCAACAATACCTAGGGAAAGAGGGATAGGTGCAAATCCTTTAAGTAAACCGGGTAAGAGTAGTTTCCAAATGGTTATTCCGGCAAACAGAAATGAAAGCATTGCCTTTACACCAGTCCAGCCTGCAAAAGAAATTAGGAATAGAACAAATAAGCCAAGCAGAAAAGCCTCAAGATTAATTCGATAGTGATCAATTACATTGGCGCTAATTATTGCTGTTTTGTCTTTGTTAAAATTAAGAACAGTTAGTGTTTTGTCGCCAGCGAAGAAATATTTATCGAATTCCATTCTTCCAATTAACTGATTAAAGGCAGTCAATTCTTTTCCTTTAAATTTTCCGTTTAAAATTCTTATTTGAACTGTTTGTGAGCCAGTTTTCAAAATTCCAGTTTCCACAACAAGAGAATTGTCTGTTTCTAATACCAAAGCCTTCACTCGTTCCGAATTCTGATAATTATTTTCAGAAAACCCAGTAGGTAGGTAAAGGATAACTGTACTTAAAATTAAAAGTAAGCTTATCAATACAAGATCGGATGTTTTAGGAAGTTTGAATTTGAACATGAAAGTAAAGGTGTAAAAAAAATAAAAGTCTTGAAGAGTCTGGAAAGGTCGAAAGGTCAAATTGTCAAAGACTCTTTGGACTTTTCAATTTTATGAAAAACGCCCTACATAGCTGCAGAGCGTTTCAAAATAATATCAATTCTTATTTGTTTTCAATTAGTTTCATTAAGTTTTTAGGCATGTCGGTATTGTCGAAAAAACCTGTGAATAGATTTGCTCCAACACCAATCGAGCGAACAGGAATTGGTGCAGCGGTATGCGAATAGGATGTCCACCCGATACCTGCTTTGTGCGATAGAATATGACAGGCCGTTACCGTAAAGGGATCGTAACTTCCGTATAATAGATAGAATTGGTCGTTTTTGGTCATTTTTGCATCGTAGGTCATGCTTTTTACAAATGCATCTTTCAATTGTTGATTTTCGAAAGGAGATAATTGTAATCCTTTTGCTGCATCACCTAAGCCAAAATGTTCTTTTACCATTTCTAAACCATCACCAATCGTAAAGTTTTCTGCATGTTCTTTTTTGTACAATGCTATTTTCTCAGAAAAAGCTTCGTAGGATATATTCTGATGTTGCAACAAGCCGAAAGACGAATCATAATGGCTTCCTGAAAATCCCAATGCTAAACCTCCTGTTTCGTGATCGCCAGCAACCAAAATCAAAGTTTCTTTGGGGTGTTTGTTATAGAATTCAATTGCTTTTGCCACTGCATTATCAAATTGTAATACTTCTTTTATTACTGTAGCAGCATCGTTGGCATGACTGGCCCAATCTATTTTTCCACCTTCAATCATCATGAAAAAACCTTCGGGATTGTCTAAGAGTGTAATTCCTTTTTCGGTGAAATCGGCCAATGAAATATCAGCACCCATTTTTTGATCTATTGAATAGGGCAGAGCAGAACCACTACCTAATTTTGGGGCAATGGCAATAATTTTATCATCTCCTTTTTTTAGATTTTCAAAATCTTGAATGGTATTTACAAAAGTATATCCTCTTTGTTCCGCAATTCTCATTGAATTGGTTTCTTTCTTCTCAATATCTTCAGCTGCTCCCATTCCGAAATTCGACAGGGAATTTTTCTCTCCAATTTTTCCATCTCCTTCAGGATGTTTGAATCCTCCACCGGCAAAATAATTGAACCCACTTTTGCTTAAATCCAAACTAATATTGTAATACATATTTCGTGTTGGCTGGTGCGCATAGAAAGCTGCAGGCGTAGCATGATCGATAGATACCGATGTAACGATTCCTACTTTATAACCTTTTTCTTTTGCCATCTCAGCAATGGTTTTTAAAGGCAACAATCTTTGTCCATCCATCGATATGGTGTTTATCGTGGTTTTATGTCCTGTAGCCAATGCAGTACCTGCTGCAGCCGATCCTGTTATGAAACGATCTAATGCATAGGTAGTGTAGAAACCTTGATTTGGAAGAGAGCTTAATTGCAATTTCTTAATTCCACGTATGCCTTCCAAAGCTCCCAAATAAGCTTCCGCCGCATTTGATTGCGATAGACCCATTCCATCGCCAATAAAATAGAAAATGTATTTAGGCGCTTTGCCTTTATATGCTTCTCTTTGACTAGGTTGAGCAATGCTGCTAACGGAAATCAGCAGTAATGCAATTGCAACTAGTTGTCTTAGCTTTATTTTAGTATGTAACATCTTAATTATGTTTGAATTTCACCAAATTTACTAATCAATTTTTATTTGTAGTAAACTTATACAGTTAATTTGGTATTAAATTTTGAGTACTATTTCTACAAATTCTTAAGACTTTCCATGTTCTTGGAATTAATTATGTTTTTTCCCTCTGGAGTATAAAGAAAATCAACATATTCTTTAAAATAGATATTTACCTTGTCGCGAACCACTTTCATGGTTGAGTTCAGCAACTTATTCTCTTCGGTAAAGGCTTCCGGTAAAATGGCAATTGCTGTAGGTAGCCATCTGTTCGGAAACATATCCTCGTGTTTTCCGCCCAAACGATATTCATCCAATTCATGCTGTATGAGTTGCAAAGCTGTTTTTTGTCCTTCCTCTGATTCTAAAGTAAGATGATGAGCTTTTAATTGTGCCAGAATAGCTCCTTTATTAGGAACAACGAGGGCAATGGTGTAAGGATCCTGATTGTTGTGCAGAATGCATTGATCCAGCAATGGGGATTGATCTACAAATGCTTCCTCAATTCCTTCTGGACTAAATTTTTCACCATCACTGGCAATCAGTAAAGACTTAAATCGGCCTAAAACGTAAAGAAATCTATCCTGATCCACATACCCCATGTCTCCGGTATGCAGCCAACCATCGCGCAGAGTCTCGGCAGAAGCTTTGTCATTTTTCCAGTAGCCTTTCATCACGTTGCCACCTTTTATCACAATTTCGCCTTTTTCTCCAACAGGAACCGAGTTTCCATTGTCGTCGCAGATTTTTAAATCCATATCCTGAACAATGAATCCTGAAGATCCCAATTTATGATTGTGATGTGCATTGGATGAGATTATGGGTGATGCTTCCGATAAACCGTAACCTTGGTACATTGGAATCCCAATTGCATAAAAGAAACGTTGCAACTCAAGGTCTAAAAGAGCACCTCCGCCAACAAAGAATTTTAAGTTGCCACCAAAGTTTTCTCTCACCTTCGAGAATAATATTTTATCATAGAACATGTATAATGGCTTCAGAAACATGCGAGAACCTTTTCCCTTGTCCCAACCAGACGCATTGTATTTGTAGGCCACATCGAGAGCTTTATTAAATAGTCTTTCCACTTTTGGGCCTTTTGCTTTTATGCCTTTTTCAATGTTCTTTTTAAAGTTTTTAGCCAGAGCCGGAACGCTTAAAATAATATCTGGTTTAATTTCTTTGATATTATTGGGGATGTTCTTTAATGCCTCCATGGGTGATTTTCCTTGTTGAACGGCAGCAATAGAAGCACCTTTTAGCATAAAACTGTAAATTCCTGCGGTGTGAGCAAATGAATGATCCCAAGGAAGTATCAGTAAGGTTTTATAACTGGGGGGAATTTCCATTAAGCTCGAAGCCTGATACACATTGCTTGTATAGTTATTGTGTGTAAGAATAATTCCTTTGGGGTCGGCAGTAGTTCCAGAGGTATAGGAGATATTTGCATCATCATCTGCCTCAATGTTTTTTTGAATATCTTTTAGTTCAGATCGATCTTGTTCAGATAGCTCTTTACCCAGTTGTATTAGTTGAGAAAGTGAAATTTCATTGTTCTGAAGTTTCATATTTTCATCCAAAACAATTATGGTTTCAATACTTTCCAATTGATCTTTAATTGATCTGATTTTTTCGAGATGATTTTTTGAAACCACAACAAAACGAGCTTCAGAATGATTCAATCGAAATTTTAGTTCGTTTTGAGCATCTAACTTTACGGATAAAGGAACATTTACCGCACCAGCAAATAAAATACCAAGTTCTGAAAGAACCCAAGCGTTTCGACCTTCGGAAAGAAGACCAATTCGATCTGTTTTTTTTATCCCTAACGAAAATAAGCCTGCAGCAAATTGCTGTACCTCTTCGTATAATGATTCGTAACTAACAGATTGATAGCTTGAATTGGTTTTTTCCCATAAAAAGGGATTTTTTCCAAATTGATCAACACTGTTCTCAAAGAGTTGTATTATCGTTTTCATTTACTTTATAATTGTAAGGATGCACTTCTTTTAACGAATCCCAAAAATAGCTGATTAGCCTGTCCCAAACAAGCTGTATGTATTAAAAAAATGTAAATGTATTTCTTTACAACTGCTTAAATATGTAAATGGTTAAAAACCTGAAGAAACTCCTTGATTTTGACTTGTAGAATATCTATTTTTCCGCTCGATTCGCAGGAAGAAATAAATAAGCGTTTTTTTCAATGAATTTTCACCCATAATGGGTTTTAGGTTGTCTTTAAGGAAAGGATAATTAATTATTTACGACACAAACAACAATAACATACATAAGCCTAACACTAAATGAGTAACCTGGAAAAATATTTTAAGAAGTTTCGTAAAAATACGATTGGGCACAATGCCAGTTTCTATTCTCCATTCGGAAAGCAGAAAATTATTTATGGCGACTGGATTGCAAGCGGTCGCTTATACGCGCCTATAGAAAAGCAAATGGCAGAGAAGTTTGGTCCTTATGTGGCAAATACGCATACCGAAACCAATGAAACTGGTACCTTAATGACTCAATCCTATCATCGAGCACAAGTGTTAATTAAAAAGCACGTGAATGCCGGTCCCAATGATGTTATTATTCATGCAGGATTTGGAATGACTGCTGTAATTAACAAGTTACAGCGTATTCTTGGTCTGAAAGGTTGTGGAATTATTGGAAGACAGATCTGCCAAAAGGAAAGGGAAAAGCCTGTTGTGTTCATTACGCATATGGAGCATCACTCCAATCAAACCTCTTGGTACGAAACTAATGTTGATGTGGTGGTGATTCCTCCGGGAAAAGATTTAACCATCGACCTGAATGAATTGAGAAATCAGCTGGAGAAATACCAGGAGCGTAAAATGAAGATTGGATCTTTTACAGCATGTTCGAATGTAACAGGCATCATGACTCCTTACCATCAAATGGCGAAATTAATGCACGAATTTGGTGGGGTTTGTTTTATCGATTTTGCAGCTTCAGCTCCTTATGTGGATATTAATATGCATCCTGAAGATGAATTGGAAAAATTAGATGGAATTTTCTTTTCACCACATAAATTTTTAGGTGGACCAGGTTCTTCTGGAGTAATGATTTTCGATTCGAAATTATACAAAAACGAAGTGCCCGATAATCCAGGAGGAGGAACAGTTGATTGGACCAATCCTTGGGGAAAATACAAATATGTTGATAGCATAGAGATTCGTGAAGATGGCGGAACACCTGGATTTTTACAAGCAATTCGAATTGCTTTGGCAATCGAAGTGAAAAATCAAATGGGGACTAAAAATATTGCGAAAAGAGAAGAAGAACTTCTCGATTTGGCATTTGAACGTTTAAAGGCAGTGAAAGATGTTCATGTGTTGGCCGATAATGTTCAAACTCGTTTGGGTATTTTATCATTCTATGTAGAATACATTCATTACAACCTATTGGTGAAATTATTGAATGATCGATTTGGAATTCAAGTTCGAGGAGGTTGTGCATGTGCGGGAACTTACGGGCATTATTTATTAGAAGTAAGTGAAATGCAATCGCAAGCCATTACCGATGAAATTACATCAGGAGATTTAACGCACAAACCAGGATGGGTGAGATGGTCTCTACATCCTACAACTACTAACAAAGAGGTCTTGTTTTTTATCAATGGTTTAGAGCAGATTGTTGAAAATTTCGAAGAATGGAAAAATGATTATTCTTACAATCGTAAAACAAATGAGTTTTTCTACAGTGGCGAAAAGAAAGCCAAGAAAAAGATTGTTGTTAATGATTTATTTAATTTATAGCAGATAAAAACTTCTTATTTCAAATATGATTTTAATCCTGAGAATTCGTTTTCAGGATTTTTTTATATTTTTGATTTGAAAAAATAAAGATAAGGGTGTACGATATTATAGGAGATATTCATGGTGAGGCTGAAACATTGAAACACATGTTGCTTAGTCTTGGTTATATAGAGGGCAAAGAAGGATACTTTCATCCTGAACGAAAAGCTGTTTTTGTTGGGGATTATGTCGATCGTGGGCCGAATATTTTTGAGACACTCCGAATTATCCGCGAAATGGTTACTGCCGGAAATGCCCATGCTATAGTGGGGAATCATGAACTAAATGTTCTTGCATTTTATACCAAAGATAATGATGGACTGTTTTTAAGAGCCCATAATTTGAAGAATAAAACTCAAATTAAAAAGACTTACGAAGAGTTCAAATTAGACAAGGTGAAACGAAAATCTTATCTGAAATGGTTGCGATCTTTACCTATATCGATCGAGTTAGAAGGATTTCGTGTTGTTCATGCTTGTTGGGATCAAGAAGCCATCGATCTTCTTAAAAAAGAAAATCCGGAAAATTGTTTGAGCAAGAAGTTTCTGACAAAAATATATTTCGAAAAGGGTGATGTTTTTAATGCAACCATGCTGCTTTTAAAGGGGAGAGAGTTTGCTTTTCCTGATAATTTAGTGCTGAAAGATGGTTATGGTTTTAAGCGTTCAGCTTATCGTATCAAGTGGTGGGAGCCAATGAATGGTAAAAGTTTTGAAGATATTTCGTTTGGAAATAGATTTCACTTGCCTGAATACAGTATTCCTTCTCAACTTTATTTTGATATTCCACATTATTCTGAAAATGAGAAACCAGTATTTTTCGGACATTATTGTTTGGGAGATAGGGCAGGTGTTGTTCGAAGTAATTTGTGCTGTGTGGATGGTTGCATTGCCAATGATGGTGTTTTTGTTTCTTATCGATGGGATAATAATCTTCCTCTTAATCAGAAGAATATTATATCCGTAAAGAAAGTTAAGAAATCATCATTAAAATAGCTTGGGTCTGATAAACTTTATTCATTTTTAAAACGCTAGGTAAGTATCAGTACGGGTGGTGCTTGTTGATGTTTAATTGATCTTAGTTTATAATTTAGAAAACCTATTTTTTTTGATTTTCTCTCCAGAGAACTAATTGGAAATCATTGAGTAAAGCTTGCCTCATTTTAGGAGGATTGACTTTTTTTCCAATGTATCAGAAATAAAATACCAGGGAAGCAAAGAGGAATAAACAAAAGGAAAACTTCCCAGCTTTTAGAGTCGATAAATGAGTAAAGTGTAATTAAAACACTGCTGATTACAAGCAATAAACCTCCCAAGCCAACCTTCCAAAAGGATAACAAAAAGCCAATACCATAGACAAGTGAAAGAATATAAAAGATGAATATCCATCCTTCGCTATTGGTTGGTTGATTACTTAGTAAGGCAATAAACTCAGGCACCATAAATAGAATGAAAACGCCGGTAATCAGGAATCCGATAATTCTGGCTACAAGTAGATAAAATTGAGATGGACTGTCTTGAAATAACATACGTTTTTCCATAGGTTATAATGGCTTTTGAAGCATGTGCATTTTAAATTTACGGAATTGTGAATGTAAAGTCAAATTTAATTGATTATGAGTATGTTGGTTTGGTTTTTATGCGTGTGTTATTTTGTTTTTTTTTAATCAGTTTTGTATTCTTACTGTCTTTTTGCAGTTTTGTGAGAGCTAAAGAAATGAACATGGATAAAATAAAAGTAATTGCATTTGATGCAGATGATACCCTTTGGGTGAATGAACCTTATTTTAGAGAATCTGAAATGGAGTTTTGTAAGCTGTTAAAAAATGGAATGAGCATTGATGAGGTTACCGAAGAATTGTTTGCCACAGAAATAGGTAATATTCCTCTATATGGATATGGTACAAAGGCATTTATTTTATCAATGATTGAAACCAGTCTGAAAATTACAAAGGGAAATGTAAGCTCAGAAAAAATTCAAGCAATTATTTCATTGGGAAAAGAGCAAATGAATAAGCCGGTCGAATTGTTGGATGGAGTTATAGAGGTTCTGGAAAGTTTGCATGGTAAATATCAATTAATTGTTGCTACCAAAGGCGATTTACTCGATCAGGAACGTAAATTGAAAAAATCTGGATTGTTAAAATATTTTCATCATATCGAAGTGATGAGCGATAAACAAGAAAGTGACTATCAAAAGCTAATTCAACACCTAGATATCCCAGTAAATGAATTTTTAATGGTAGGGAATTCCTTAAGATCGGATATTATTCCAGTGCTTAATTTGGGCGGAAAGGCCGTTCATGTTCCATTTCACACAACTTGGGAACATGAAATGGTGAGCGAAAAGGAACTACTAAAGGTAGGTGTAAATAAGATTCAAAACATTCGCCAATTGCTTTTACTTGTTTAATCCTCACTTCATTCGGATTATCGATAAAATGCCAATTCGTTCTATCAACATTTGTCCATTGTCTTTTTGTTCTTGTATTTGCCTGACAACATTCATTCCTTTTGTCACCTTGCCAAAGGCAGCAAATCCTTGTCCGTCGGGATTGCGCATTCCTTCAAAATCTAAATTTGGTTGATCTCCAACGCAAATAAAGAATTCTGTGGAGGCTGATCCAGGATTATTTCTAGCCATAGAAATGACACCGTTAGTATGTAAAATACCTGTTCCTTTGGTCGTTTCATGAGCAATAGTTGGTTTTTTATCTACAATCTCATCGAAATACAGGCCACCTTGAATTACTTCAATCTTAATATTGTTGTTTGGTTGATTATTCATTCTTACAACACGATAAAAACAAGCATCTTTAAAAACATTATTGTCAACATTGGCCAAAAAATAAGAGGCTGTAATGGGCGCTTTATCTATAAATATTTCTAATTCAATTGCGCCTAATGTGGTCGTTATTTCAACTTTAGGATTTTGGGCATTTGCACAATTTATAAGTGTAAGAACAGCTACAAGAAGAAGATAAATTTGTTTCATGATAAATTTAATAGGTTCAATTTTAATTACCAGTGTGGAATTTCGGATGTATTGTCTTATTATCCAAGTTTTTTGTCTTACTATTTCTGAAAAATATTTTGTGCTTCTTTTTTTGCGTCTTTTTCTAAGGGTTCGCGTCTACATTAATAAAGTCTAGAAATAGAAAAATAAATAAAACAGGAAGCAGATGAATAATGAATGTTGTGGATCACAGTTGTATCACACAGGAGTGTGTTGCGACGATCAATCGGTGACTACCAAATTGGTGAATCAGGTAGTAAATGCCCAAGAGGAAAATCCTCTTAAAGATTGTGCATGTCAGGGACTTGGTCCATGTCAGTGTTCGCCAAAGGATGAAAAAGAAGAATTAATTTCAGATCAATTTAAAGACATTAAATACGCAGGAAGTGGATGTGCTTGCGGAGGAAATTGCGGGTGCAATTAAAGTAGATTAATTATCAGGCTGTTATTGGCTTTTGGAGTTTCGCGGATTTTAAGTGGTTCGAGTCAAAAACTCTAAAAGCCAGTGATGGTTATTTTTATTATTTAGAATCAATACAGATTACTATTTCTTTTTTGTATTTTTGTTTCTACCAAAACAAATTTCATACAAATGGTAGAATATATCTGGCAAACATATCACAAACAGTTACTTTCCTTTATTAAAAAGAGAGTATCCGATTCTTCGATAGCCGATGATATTTTGCAAGAAGTATTCATTAAAATTCACACGCGAATTGATACTTTGCATGAAAATAAAAAGATAAAGGCTTGGTTGTTCCAAATTACCCGCAATACCATTATCGATTACTACCGAAAAGCAAATCCACTCGATGAAAATTTAGAAAAATTAAACGATTTGGAAGATGAAAACGATTCTGTTGCTTTGCAGGATATTCAGTCTTGCATTGTTCCCATGATTAAATCCTTGCCAAAAAATTATCGGGATGCACTTTTCATGACAGAACTGAATGGTTTAAGTCAGAAAGAGCTGGCCGAAAAATTGCAGATATCTTATTCTGCGGCAAAGTCGAGGGTGCAGCGTGGTCGTTCCTTACTAAAAGATGCATTGAGTAATTGTTGTAGTTTTGAGCATGATTCGAAAGGAAGATTGATCGATTATGAGAAGAAAGCAGCTAGTTGTGATAACTGTAAAGACAGCAATGCAAATTGTTAAAATTGAAAAAGGCCATCCTAACGGATAGCCTTTAGCTTGTACTTTGTTTGAATATTTTAATATCTGTTATAGAATTGTCTAAGTTCTGTAGTAAGCTCGGTAAAAATTGGTTTTGTAAACTCTACAAATAAATCCTGATGAGCTGGAGGAAGGATAGGTTCACTATTACAAATTTTCAATTCTTTTTCTGTTAAAGCTCTTTCGTCGCCATTGAAATGTCCCCATTGGTGAAACCAGTTAAATTGACCACCAAATTGTCTGTTTTTCAACTCTTTTTTGTTGTCGAACTCGATAATGTGCAAAGAAAGTATTCCTTTTGAAATTACCTCGCGCTTGTGAACATGTAATTTTGCTTTTACTTTATTGTAAACCTTTATGGTTTTGCCATTTTTCAGTTTGGTAGTTCCAACCTCAACACTGTCAGCACTTACAACTTCTTTCTCAATATCCGTATCGTGAGTTTCACCTACCACAAAATCTTCAAATTGCATTCCAATAATCTGATCAGGATATTCCAATTTCTCCAATTCAGCTTGTTGAGGAGTGTAGAATTTTACAAATCTTCGTTTGATGTTGTGAAAGATATATTGCGTAACCTGATCTTGA
Source organism: Labilibaculum sp. (assembly GCA_041554215.1). Taxonomy (GTDB): domain Bacteria; phylum Bacteroidota; class Bacteroidia; order Bacteroidales; family Marinifilaceae; genus Labilibaculum. The sequence goes on along the minus strand of JBFFMG010000062.1, from coordinate 1,438 downwards.
AAAAATTCAGCACTTAGCTGATATTTTGAAGAGTTAACAGGAACATGGTCGATAATTACTTTTAAAGTTGCCATATACTCCGCCTCTGCCATTTTTTTGCTAACATCTTTGTAATTAGGTACAAATACATTTGCTTTTTCGAAGTGTGAATAGGCCGTAACAGCATTTTGGCGGGTTCCTTTTGCCAGTTCTAACATTCCAGCGGCATAACACTCCGGAGCAGCATTTTGCTTGGCCATATCTTCTTCAGTCTCATATTGCTTTGGGTAAGGAATAATACGCAAAGCTCCAGGACATCTTCTTATTTCGTCACTCATTCGATTTAAGATCTGGTAATGCCCAACTGTTTTTGAATACTTAAATGGATCGTTTGAAGTTAATAAATAACTTATTTCTTGCTGATACCAATTTACAGCCAAAGGATAGCTTTCCTTTAATGTAAGTTGTGCCTTTTCTTTATCAGGATTGGAACGTAAACGCTCTACCGATTTAATAACTGCCGAATAGTAATCTCCATTTTGCAGAGACTTTTTCCCAGTACTGCAGGCAGCCGAAATAAAAAGTAGTGCAATAATCGTGTAGCGTATTATTTTGTTCATAGATGTAGGATTTTTGTTATGGTGCAAATTTAATTTTAAAATTAAGAATACGCTAGCTAGTTGGTAAGGTTCTATTTTTTTTGATTTATTCACCAGATAACAAGAGGCTAGCATGATTAATATTTGCTAAACAAATAACATACCATTATTTCAGCAGTTCTCAATTGTTGATTTGCGGAGATGAATTCACTAGTCGTTTTATTGTTGTAATTAGTCGGCTCTATATTGGTTATTCAGGTACTGAACTTTATACATGCGTCTCATTTTAGCTTGTGGACTAATTTACTGACACTTGAGAGTAAACTCCCTATTTAAAGGCTAATTCTTTAATAATGGTTTGACTAAATTTTTATCTTTACAAAAAAAGAAAATAGATTAAAAGTTTTATACGATGTCTGAAAATTATAAATTTTCCCAAAATACAAAGTGCGAATTTTTCCCTTGTCACAAAGTTGAAAATGTGGCTGAGTTTAATTGCATGTTTTGTTTTTGTCCCTTGTACATGCTAAAAGATCAATGTGGAGGAAATTTCAAATATACCAATGGAAATAAAGATTGTAGTGATTGTACATTGCCTCACACGAAAAATGCTTATAAGCATGTAATGAGCAAGATGAGTATGGTTACAAAAATTGGAAGTGAAAGGGAATAGATAGCTACTTGCGTTGGTATTTGCCATCACAAATCTGTATTATTCCTATTAAAGATAGTATTTGCCAACTTTAATGATTCGTTATTAAATTATTTATTTGTATATTTATGTTGGCGAATACTAACATTGAATATATTTAAAAGCATTAGTGATGGCAAATACCAACACAGATTGGGTTTCGATGAGT
>JBFFMG010000061.1:0-13526 GCA_041554215.1 Labilibaculum sp. | reverse complement strand
GGCCATCCAGAAGTATGGTTTTAAAATTTGTAATAGTTTTTTATTTGGATTTTCTTCCATTACAATTCTTTCTTGAACCCGATCACTTAGGTTTTCAAAGTAATCCTCGGGAACTTTAAATGGTTGATCGTTTTTCATGTTCGACGTATTATTCATGTTTCCTAATAATATTTAGACTATCAGAATAGTAATAGGTTTAATTTATACTTCGTTAAGTCTCAAAAGAGCTTCAATTTTTTTAACTGCATGATGATAAGAAGCTTTTAAAGCTCCAACTGAAGTTTCTAAAATCTCAGATATGTCATCATATTTTAAATCATCGAAGTATTTCATATTAAATACCAAACGTTGTTTCTCGGGTAATTTTAGTATTGCTTTTTGCAATTCTAACTGGGCTTTGTTTCCATCAAAATAAGGATCTGCTTCTAAATTGGCTATGAGCATATCCTGTACTTCACTATTTGCATACCCCAAATGTTTTTTTTGCTTGTCCTTAAGAAATGTTAATGCTTCGTTAGTTGCTATTCGAAACATCCAGGTAAATAATTGGGAGTCGGATTTGAAATTTTGCAAGCCCTTCCATATTTTCATGAAAGTATTTTGCAAAACATCATCAGAGTCATCGTGCAAAAGAACAATTTTTCTGATTTGCCAATACAATCTCTCTTGGTATTTTTTCACCAAAAAAGAAAAAGCCTGACTTTGCGTATGCTTGTCGCGAAAAAGTTCTAATATTTCTTCATCGGATTTGTTGTTCATCAATTTGCATTCAAGTAATGGATTTTAAAAATAGCTATTTCACATTTGTTATGCGTTAGGTAAGACTATTTTCTTTGCAAAAGGTTTAATTTGAATCAAAAAAAATCCGGAATCGCAATGATTCCGGATTTCTTTTATTGCATTGTATATTATTTTTGAAGCAGTGTTAACACTTCTTTTACAACATTTTCTGCGGTGTAACCAAATTTTTCATCCAAAACGTTAGCTGGAGCTGAATAACCAAAATGATCTAATCCAATTGATTTACCAAGATGACCAACTAAGCCTAGAAGGGTTACAGGTAAACCTGCAGTTAATCCAAGAACTGGAATTCCAGCAGGAATTACCTCCTTTTGATATTCTGCAGATTGAGTTCTGAATAGTCCTTCGGAAGGAACAGATACAATTTGTACGTTTAATCCTTTTTCAGCACGTAATATTTTCGCTCCCTCTACTAAAGTAGCTACTTCAGATCCACTTGCCAAAAGAACAATATCAGGAGTTGTTTCAGGTTTCTCAACAATGTAAGCACCTTTTTGAGCTTGTAAAGCTTCCTGGTAACGATTTTCCTTAGATGGAAGTTCTTTGATATTCTGACGAGAAAGAATTAAAGCTGTTGGAGTTTTTGTGTTCTCCATTGCCATTTTCCAAGCTACGGTAGCTTCATCAGCATCAGCAGGACGAAGAGCCAATAAACTCATTTGTCCAGAGTGATTTTTCAATTGCTCCAGTAAACGAATTTGAGCTTCCTGCTCAATTGGCTGGTGGGTTGGTCCATCCTCTCCAACACGGAAAGCATCGTGAGTCCAGATATATTTTACAGGCACTTGCATTAAAGCGGATAAACGCACAGCAGGTTTCATGTAATCAGAGAATACAAAGAATGTTCCACAAGCAGCAATAACACCACCATGAAGAGCTATACCGTTACAAATAGAAGCCATAGTTAATTCGGCAACACCTGCTTGAAGAAATGCTCCTGAAAAATCACCTTTAGTAAGAGCTTTGGTGTTCTTCAAGAAACCATCAGTTTTATCAGAGTTACTTAAATCAGCTGAAGACACAATCATGTTTTCAACATTTTTAGCCAACTCACCCAAAACTACTGATGATGCAGAACGAGTAGCATCTCCTGATTTTTGAACAATTGCTTCATAGTCAAGTTCCGGAGCTTCATTACTATAGAATTTTTCTAGCTTAGCCGCTAATTCAGGATTTGCTTTTGCCCATTCAGCTTGTTCTGCTTTTTTGGCTGCTGCAAATGCTGTTTTTTTCTTTAATACTTCGGCGTAATATTCTTTAACCTCAGGGAAAATTTGGAAAGGATTTTCTGGATTTCCACCTAAGTTTTGAATTGTTTTATCGATTGAAGCACCTGCTGCTCCTAAAGGTTGTCCGTGGGTAGAAACCATGTTTTCAAAGCTACAGCCATCAACATCAACAGCACCTTTACCCATAAGGGTTTTTCCGATGATAAGAGTTGGTCTTTCGGTTTCTTTATTGGCAGCTATTAATGCCTCACGAATTGCATTGGCGTCATTACCACTAATTGAAATAACATTCCAGTTCCAAGCTTCATACTTTTTCGCAGTATCTTCGATTGTAACTTCTTCAACTTTAGTTGAAAGTTGGATGTTATTGGAATCATAGAACATGATTAAATTGCTTAATCCTAAAGTACCTGCAATTCTACCAGCTCCTTGAGCAATTTCTTCTTGAATTCCACCATCAGAAATGAAAGTGTAAATTTTGTGAGACATCCAGTCACCAAAACGTGCAGCTAGAAAACGTTCTGCAATTGCAGCACCAACTGCCATTGTATGACCTTGTCCTAAAGGACCGGAAGTGTTTTCAACACCTCTTGCAAAATCAACTTCAGGGTGACCAGGAGTTGGACTTCCCCATTGTCTGAAATTTGCAAGTTCATCCATTGTGTAATTTCCGATTAGGGAAAGAATGGAATACAACATTGGAGACATGTGACCTGGGTCAAGGAAAAATCGATCACGATTAATCCAATTCATGTCAGTTGGGTCAAAATTTAAAAATTCAGAATAAAGAACGTTGATAAAATCAGCTCCGCCCATTGCACCACCTGGATGTCCAGATTTAGCTTTCTCTACCATTGCAGCTGAAAGGACACGAACATTATTCGCAGCCATGTCAGTTACTGTCAGATCCACTTGGTTTTTCATTTCTTTTAGATCCATTTTTAAAAATGAGATTTTAGATGATAAAAACTTGGTAAGGTTTTATTAATGGGTGCAAAGATATACAAAAATGCTTTTTAGCACCATGTAAATGCGTATAAATAGCTTTTGAAATGCGGTTTTTTTTAATATTTAGAATATTGTAAATCAATAAGATTACAAGCGTACAGGGATTGATTTGCCGGATGTTATCACAAAACTTGCTTTTCTGGAGCTTTGAGACAGATAGGCGCTTTTGTTTCTGAAAATTAAATGATAGGTTCCTGGTTGCAGAGTTAAAGTTTCTCTTAATACCTTTTCCGGGATATTGTGAATCCATTCTAATTTACTTCCTTTTTGAACAAACAAACTACAAGGGCCAGTTGTTGGTTTAAAAATTGTTACTAAGCCAGGTTGAGGAATTGCGATAGAAGTAGTTTTACTTTGATTAATTTCAACATCGGAAATTGATATTCGAGGAAGACTTAAAACTTCTAAATCGTATTTGCCAGTCAGATATTTTGTTATTTCATTAGGAGTTTGAATATTAATAATTTCTTTATTTTTTCGGATAAGAATCTTTAAATCTTTGTATAAGGTTGTTCTCGGAGAAGCTATTTGTAACATTCCCTGAGGAGCATCAAATCCAATAGCTGTATGTTTACCAGCAATCATTTTAATATTGTCTCGATGCAATTCGGGGATGGTATGAATGGTGATATTATAGGTAAGTAAAGGATCCAAAAATAAAGTGTCAGGATTTCCTTTTGCATTCATAGTATGCATAAATTGATATCTCACTTTACCTGAAACAGAGTTGTAGAATGTCATGGGAACATCCGTTTCTGTTGGCGAGCCGTTGGCATCAATTAAATTTATTTGTGCCGATGTTTTATTCAAAACCTGAGAGATAACATATTCTAAAGTTCCCCCAAAGCGTTCTTCTTTTTTAACTTCCAGGTAATTTCCGATACATTCAAAGCTGCTTTTAAAATCAACATCAAGACCAATTCCAATAATAAATGGTTTTAAATAGATTCCATTTTTTTGTAATTCTAATGATATTGCGCATGGATCGCCATCACAAGCTTCTACACCATCGGTAATAAGAATAATTACATTCCGGGAAAGATCATTTACATCGGGAAAATCGTTAGCTGCAAGTTGTAAAGAATGTGCAATTGGTGTCGTTCCTTTTGGTGTGATATATCGTAAAGTTTGTCTTATTTCACCTGCATTATTAGGTTTAAAAGGCACTTCAAGTTTGGTGTCGTTACAATCTTGGGGCGGTACAACACTTTGATGACCATATACTCTTAAGGCCATTTCAACATTGTTTTCATGTTCTAAGCTATCAATCATACGAATCAAAAATTTACGGGCAATATTGATTTTTTTTGATTCTTCCCAGAAACCATTCATGCTTTGAGAAGCATCAAAAATAAATAATATTCGAGTTTTCTCATTTTTTTCTTGTGATACTTGAGAAAAAGCCAATTTTGAACACAATAGTGTTAACAAAAAGATTGAAAAGTATGTAAGATATGATTTCAATAGTTGGGAGTTATTTTGATTCGTAAGTAAAGATAGGAAATGCGTTAAAGAATTAAAATCGATAGTTCTTATAATTTTCGTTTAATTTACAGATATTATTATTTTTGATAACTGAAAGCGATTTATTCTCTAAAAATACTCAATGAAAAAAACGATTGGATACATATTATTTTTGATGGGTTTTTTACTACTTCTATGGGGTGTTTCACCAACTTCAGATGGCTTAGTTGTAGAAATGCGCATCTCAAAAAATGGAGAAGTATCTAGAAAAGTTTTTTACATACAGAAGGATAAATTGAAAATTGTGAATGAAAATAAATCATTGATTTTTTTTGAGGATCAACTATGTTTATTTGATAATAAAAAGAAAATATTCTGGGAAGGAAATATGAAAGAATTTAATAAAGGACTTCTTATGTATCGTATGCGCACAGGTTCTCCTTATTCCTCAAGAAGTCAGTTTTTTTATCAAAATCTTTCAGAGAAAGACAAACATTTCTTTACAGGTGTGATTAATGAAATTTCTGGGAAGAAAACTGAGGAGGCTTTGAAATGTGAAATTTTTAAGACTCCTAATTTCACCTCTATTGCTGGTTATGCTTCTCGAAAATTTGAGATAAGACAGGCAGGGGAAATAGTGGAAGAAATCTGGATCTCGGATAATTTAAAAAACTACTTGAACTATGAGTTAGATCTCGATATTTATCATGATTTTATTCAAAGTTACTTGCATCATTCAGAATCAAAACTATATCATCATCTGGAGTCTTTTATGGAGATAGTGAAGAATGGTTTACCAATGAAAATTAAGATGTATCAGGGGGAGAGCTTCACAGAAACGACGGTTGAAAATTTGATACGAAAAAGAATAAAAAATTCTGTTTTTATTCTTCCTGAAGGATTTGAAAAATGTAATTTAAAAGAAGTTTTGAATTAGATTATTTTAAATATCTGATATGTTTGTTTGCGGACATAATTAATTTATCGATGTTCTCTTTATCGTTTTTAACTTGCAAAAGCATTAATTTCGAAGATATATCAGAAGACGATTTAAACAGATCAATTGCTAATTGCATTTTTTCCCTAGCTTTTATTAATCGATAATAGTTTATCGGATCAATTTCGCCATCAAAATTTCTTATGTTTCTCGCGTATCTGTAATACTCGATAGCAAGATTGAATTTATTGTTTGGGTTTGTTAGGTAAATATCTCGGGCTGTTTTTAAGTTTTTATTTGCAGCGGACATTTGGTTGAATTGAATTAATGTATCGGTATAGTTGTAGTTTGTAGGAGCACTATCCCAATATTTTTTAATTTGCTCTTCTCCAGAATTGAAAAGTTGCAAGCTAATTGGACTTTCCAAAAATTGCCACATTGGAATAATTGGCAAATGACTTAGAATGAATTCCTCAGGGCGAATCATGAAAAACTCGTTTGTTTTACTTTTAATTCCCGAATAATCGAGTATTGCGTTGGCCCAACTTAAATCAAAAAAACGCCATTCATTATTTATTTTCACCACATTCCAAGAGTGAGTTGCTCGATCTTGAAAGGCGCCATTCTTTGTAATGTATCCTCCAATGGTATAAGATTCCAGCCCAGAAAAAGTGCAAAAAAATTCAAACAATTTTGAAAAGCCTTCGCAAACTGCTTTTCTTTTCAGTAAAACACAAACGGGCGATGAGCAATTATTGGATCCCATATAAAATAATAAATTTGGGTCGAATAATAATTCTACCTGATCTTCATATTTAATATTTGTAATAATCCAGATATAAAAGGCCCGGATTTTGTCTTCATCATTTACTGCTGGAGCTACTAAATAATCGTGCAGTAAAATTATATTATTGGTTAAACTATCAGGTGTTCTTTTTACATGTCGGTCGATGCTTCCATATATCCCAAATGTCGGCTCTTGAGCTTGTGCCAGCTCGAGAGAAAGCAAGCCTAAAAAAATAATGACAAACAGTTTCTTATACATACCAATTTTCCTAAACTTAAAGCTAATAAAAATATTTATAGACCTCTCGATGATTATTATTCTTTAACATTTATTTGGCTGATGAAATCTTAAAATTGGCGCATCAAAAATTAAAATGTACTTTTGCACAGATTTTTAAAAAAAGAATAGTAGCAAATCATATAATATATAATAGCCATGGCTTTACAGTGTGGAATAGTAGGATTACCAAATGTTGGAAAATCTACCTTATTTAATTGTTTGTCGAATGCAAAAGCACAATCGGCAAATTTCCCTTTTTGTACCATTGAACCTAACGTTGGAGTGATTACCATTCCTGATGATCGTTTAATTAGATTAACCGAATTGGTTAAACCGCAAAGAGTTCAGCCTTCGGTAATGGAGATTGTAGATATTGCAGGTTTGGTAAAAGGAGCAAGTAAAGGTGAGGGATTAGGAAATAAATTCTTGTCAAACATTCGTGAGACGAATGCAATAATACATGTTTTGCGTTGTTTTGAAGATGATAATATTGTTCACGTTGATGGTTCTGTAAATCCAATTCGAGATAAGGAGACTATTGATATCGAATTACAATTGAAAGATTTAGAAACTGTTGAAGCAAGATTGCAAAAGGCAGCTAAATTGGCGAAGATTGGTAAAAATCCTGATGCGGTTCGTTTAACAGATGTATTAGGAAGATATAAAGCAGCTTTAGAACAAGGTAAGTCGGCTCGTGTAGTAGAATTAAGTGAGGCAGATGAAAAAGTTACTTCTGATCTACATTTACTAACAACAAAACCAATTCTTTACGTTTGTAATGTTGATGAAGCTTCTGTTGTGAATGGAAATGTTCATGTTGAAATGGTTCGAGAAGCGGTTAAGGATGAGAATGCAGAAGTAATTGTTGTTGGTGCAGGTATCGAAGCAGATATTGCTGAGCTGGAAACATACGAAGAAAAACAAATGTTTTTGGAAGATTTGGGTCTTAAGGAACCAGGTGTTAATAAATTGATTAAAGCTGCTTTTAGATTACTTGATCTTGAAACTTATTTTACTGCAGGTGTTAAAGAGGTAAGATCTTGGACTTATCCTAAAGGAGCCAAAGCACCTCAAGCTGCAGGTGTAATTCATACCGATTTTGAGAAAGGATTTATTCGTGCTGAAGTTATAAAGTACGAAGATTTTTCAACTTTAGGCTCGGAAGCTGCTTGTAAGGAAGCTGGTAAAATGAATGTTGAAGGAAAAGAATATGTAGTTCAGGATGGTGACATTATGCACTTCCGATTCAATGTGTAACCGAATTTTCAAATCATATATTTAGATGGCTGTTCAATTTGAGCGGCCATTTTTTTTGAGTTATTTATATAAATCAAGATTACTATATTTGTCATTGGTAATGATGTTTTAAACGACTCTTTACTAATTATTCATTATTTAATTATTATCGCATGCTTCGTACAGTTTTATTGGTAGGAATGGGAGGTTTTTTGGGAAGTGTTTCTCGATTTCTGGTTGGGCAAGGTCTTCATCGTTATTTTGATACGATTTTTCCAATTGGAACCATGACCGTAAATATTGTTGGCAGCTTTATTATTGGGGTTGTTTATTCATTGGCTGAACGAGATAATTTGGTAAGTCCTGAAATGAGGATGTTTTTGGCTGTTGGCTTTTGTGGTGGCTTCACAACTTTTTCTTCTTTTGCTTTCGATAATCTCAATCTTTTAAAAGACAGCGGATTTTTGTACCTTTCTATATATGTAGGCGGGAGTGTATTTCTAGGATTGCTAGCAGTTTACTTCGGCACACAAATTCATAAACTATTCTAAACCCTATTTATTATGAAACTGAAAGGCAAGGCCAAGTTACTTCGTGTATTTGTTGGGGAAGCCGATCGGGTTTATCAGAGGCCACTTTATGAGGCCATTGTGTATGGTGCGAAAAAATATGGGTTAGCTGGGGCAACGGTTCATCGAGGAATCATGTCGTTCGGAGCAAACTCAAGAATTCATTCTTCAAAAATCTTTACTTTATCAGATGATTTACCCATTATTATTGAGTTGGTAGATTCGGAGGAAAAAATGAATGGCTTTCTGCATATTCTTGAATTATTAATTGAGAAATCGGGTGGTGGTGGAATGATTACGATGGAACAAGTTGACGTAATTAGATATCAAGCTCAGAATAAATAATTGCTTGGATATTTGTTTCATCTACAAATGTTAAAGATCCTTTAATATCAAATGTAATTTCTTTTTAATCAATTCGAATCTATTATATTTGTGGCGATTATTTAATAACCACAACGAAACTGATAATGAGTAAAAGATTCGGAACTCTATTGTTTACTTTACTAGTATTTGCAATTCAAATTTCATTCGCGCAAAGTGCACGAAAAATTCCATCGGAAAAACCAAAGTTAGTTGTAGGTATTGTCATTGATCATTTGCGGGCAGACTATTATTTTCGCTATTCCAACTTGATTGGCGATGGAGGTTTTAAACGATTAATGAATCAGGGAACTTATTGCAAAAATTCAAAGTTCAGCTATTTGTATTCTCAAACGGGGCCAGATCATGCCTCCATATTTACAGGAACTCCACCAGCTTTTCATGGCATTATTTCTAACGGATGGTACAACCGTTTATCGGGAGGGCTTGAATTGGCACGGGAAGATGCAGAAACCAAACTTGTAGGTATTGAGTCGAAAGAGAAGGGGAGTTCTCCAAAAAAACTTCTTGCATCAACATTAGGCGATGAAATAAAGTTATTTAATTCTCATTCGAGAGTGGTTGGTGTTGCTTTAAATTGTGAATCTGCTATGTTTTCTGCCGGGCATGCTGCAGATGGAGCCTATTGGATGGATGATCTTTCCGGGAAATTTATAACTTCATCTTATTATCAGGACACCTTGTATAATTGGGTAAAGGAATTTAACGAGAAAAAGTTTGCTGATTTTTATCTGAATCGTGTTTGGACACCTTTTAATGGAGGAAGTAAGCCAAGTGTGTCTGAAAAATTAAAAGGGAAAGTTGGCTTAAATAATGAGTTTTTTTATGATTTAAATAAGGAAAAGAAGGAAAACGGATACAAGGCGATTAAAACAACACCTTTTGGTAATATGTTGGTAAAGGATTTTGCCATTGCTGCAATTATTAATGAGAATTTAGGTAAGGATGATGATGCTGATTTTTTATCAGTTACCTTTTCTTGTTTGGGTGATAAACATAGAGATTTATCTCCTTATGCACCTGAAATGCTTGATAATTTTATACGCTTAGATAAGGAACTGGAACATTTACTTTCGTTTTTAGATGAGCAAATAGGAATGGAGAATGTATTGGTTTTTGTAACTGCGGATCAATCTGCGAATTACACTCCAGAGAATCTTGAGAAACAAAACATACCAAATGGTTATTTTAGTACCTACAATGCCATTGCTTTATTAAAATCTTATTTCAATATATTATATGGAAATGGAGAATGGATTTTAGGCTATGATTCACAACAGGTTTATTTAAATCATCAGTTAATTGAAGATTCGAAGCTGTCGATTACCGATCTTCAGGTGAAAGCTGTTGATTTCTTAATCCAATTTTCGGGTGTTGCAACATCTACCTCTGCAAACAGTCTGATAAAGTCGAATTATACTCATGGAATATTGCAAAAAGTACAACGATCTTTTAATCAGAAACGATCGGGTGACGTAATGCTTACTTTGGAACCAGGATGGATGCATAAAATAAAAGATGAACGAGATCAAATAGCACAATATTCTTATACCAATCAGGTTCCATTATTTTGGTATGGATGGAAAATTAAAAGGTCTGTAATATCCCGATCAATTAGTATTGAGGATATCGTCCCAACGATTTCAAGCTTTTTGAATATTTCAATTCCTTCCGGTTGCGATGGCAATCCGATTGAAGAGTTGGTGAATTAGAAAACCAGTTTTTAATACAAAGCCAGAGGTAAATTAGATTACTTTTGGCTTTTCTTTACAGGAATAAACGAGCAAATGATTCTCGAATTGCTGATATTGAAAAGTGTAGCTTTCCGAAAAATCGGCTCTGCAAACCTGCCCATGGAAGTTCGAATCGCTTGAAGAAAATGGAGATATCCTTAATTCATCAATTAAATGAATATCTTTTTTGCCATACATTTTAATCAGGCATTCCTTAGCACACCAATGTTGGTATAGATGTAAAATTTTATTTTCATCATCTATATTTTGTAATTCGGTTTGGGAAAGAAACCGGCTGGCAATTCTGTGAACCCGATCCGATAAGTATTCCATATCCAAAGCAACAGAATGTTTGTCTCCAATTAAAATTCCAACGTACGATTTTGTGTGAGAGATACTAATATTCAGGTCTGAATTAATTAAATGAGGTTTGCCATGTTCATCATTTTCAATCAGAACATCTCTTCCCAGGCTAAATTGCACAAGGCATCGGGTTGCCACAAATTCTATTTTACGTGACTGACTGCCAAATGAGTCTAGTCTGGCCAATTCGTTTGAACTTAAATTCACATTCTGTAGAAGTTCATCTAAAGATTCTGTGGTTTTCCAAACAATCAGTCTGCATGAATCATTAATTTGTATTTGTTTGCAAATAGGCATAAATCACAATATTAACTTATTTCCATTTTAGGCTTTCCATCAGTCGAACAATGTCTTTGTCGATAAATTGAATTACGGGAGTTAAGGAATCTTGATTAGGATGTTCTCTAAAATACAATGCACCTCTTAGAAAATGATTTGTACTATCTGTCGCGACAAATTGAACTGATGATGCCGCATTGCCTTTTATTCTGTAGATCATTCCGTATACCTTCTCATCACCATTAATGTATACTTGTTCGGCAATTGCATCGGCAACAATAGAATGTTTGTATGCTAACTTTCTGGAATCTTCTAAATAATTTTCCAAATTATTATCAATATTTTTATAACTAAGGTGAATGGTTGCCCTGTATTCTGGATATTGAATATTGAGCCAGTATTTTTCAGCACCTTCACTTTTGTCCTTTTCTATTTTTGCTGTTGATAAAAGATCAAAACAGTATGGGAAATCTGTATTCCAATTCAGATATTTTTTCTCTGGGAATTCAATTCTGTAATATGCTTTAGGTTTTGGAGTATATTTCTTTTTACAAGAAATGGGAGCCAAAGCTATTAGAAGAAAAAGAAGTATTGAAACAATTCGATACAAGTGCATAAATTATGGATGTAGATGTAAACAATGTTTACGATTATTTACATGTTTTATGGGACGAAATTACTTTTTCGTAGAGATTTTTGGCAAAATAAAACGAATTTTTTTAATTCTACGATTATCAACAGCTTCCACAATAAAGCGATAATTTTTAAATTTAAATTCTTCTTTTTTCTGCGGAATCTCACCTTTTACCTCAAGAAGCAATCCAGCTAAAGTTTCTGCATCACCTTTTATTACATCGAAAATATCCGAATTTAGTTCCGTAATTTTAAAAAAATCGTTGAGCGATGTTTTTCCTTCAAATAGGTAGGAACCATCATCTTCTTTCGAAAAAGTAGCCTTACTGTCATCCGTTTCATCGGTAATATCACCAACTATTTCTTCAATGATATCTTCCATTGTGATAATTCCTGAAGTGCCTCCATACTCATCAACAACAATTGCCATATGGTTTTTCTGAGTTTGAAATTCTTCTAGCAAATCGTTTATTTTTTTTGTTTCGGGTACATAAAAGGGAGGGCGAATAGTCGATTGCCAACGAAAAGTACTTGGTTTGTGATGATGAGGCAGCAAGTCTTTCACATATAAAATTCCTTTTATATTGTCGAAACTACCATCAAAAACAGGAATACGTGAAAAACCCGATTCAATAATGATTGTTTTTAGTTTGCTAAAGCTAGTTGTGGCGTCAATGGCTATGGCATCCATTCTGGATATCATTATTTCTTCAACATTTATATTCCCGAAGTTTACGATTCCCTCCAGAATTTCCATTTCTTCAGATATTTCATCGGCGGTTAGTTCCAGTGCCTGAGAAAGGTCGACCATCGAAATATTCTGTTTTTTAGAAATTCGTTTGTTTACGATCGACGTCGATATAATGAGAAGAATGGAAAGAGGACTGAAAATTTTCTCCAAATAAAAAAATGGGTATGTTACAAATTTTGAGAAGCTTACCGAGGTTTGGGTAGCATATACTTTTGGGATTATTTCTCCAAAAAGTAAAAGTAGAAATGTAATAATTACGACCTGAACAATGAAGCCAATTGTTGGAGCATTTGAAAAATCTACTAAGGAATTGGTTATAAAGCTTGATAAAATTATAATTCCAATGTTTACAAAGTTATTGCCAATTAATATGGTAGCTAATAATTTTTCAGGATTGCTGATTAATTTTAAAAGCTTTTTGTTTTTTGGATTGTCTTCAGCCTCAAGAGAATTAATATTTTGAGGAGAAAGTGAGAATAATGCTACTTCTGATCCTGAAATTACCGCCGAACAAAATAAAAGAAGTACCATTATAAGTATACTTACAATGGTACTTATATCAATAGCATGAAAAGCAATATCAGTATTGCTTAAAAAAAGTTTCGTGAATTCGTCTGTTTCCAATTTTGAGTAAAATTAGTTTTTAATAGGATGCCTAAAATGGAAGATCATCCGTTTCTTCGGCCACGGATGATTCCGAAGCTATTGGCTGAGTCTCTGTATTACTTGTTTGTGTTTCTGGACTGTTTTCACTCTTACGTCCTAACATTTGCATAGTAGTACCAAAAATTTCAGTTGTATACCTTTTTACACCATCTTTGTCTTCCCAGTTACGAGTTCTAATTTGACCTTCGATGTAAATTTGCATTCCTTTTTTAATGTAAGTTTCGGCAACTTCGGCTAATTTACGCCACAATACAATGTTGTGCCATTCGGTTTGTGTAACCTTTTCACCATTTTTGTTATTGTATGTTTCACTGGTAGCTAGTGAAAAGTTACAAACAGCAACACCATTGTCAAGATATTTTACCTCTGGGTCTTTACCTACGTTACCAACAAGAATTACTTTGTTT
>JBFFMG010000060.1:0-13790 GCA_041554215.1 Labilibaculum sp. | reverse complement strand
GGTCACATGAAGGCATTTAAGGGATGGTACATTTCTCAGGAATGTAGTCGTAAAACCGATGCAATAATTAATATGTATTCAGGATTGGGGAATCATTGTAAGTCGGTTTCAGGGAACCTTACAACTTTAATTTCACCCTACATTGACGGAATTAAAAATATCAGTCAGTACACTTCTGAAACCACTCGCAACGAAGGTGTAAGTCTTCAACGACACGAACAGGATTGGAGTGAAATATTTGATGGGATAAAAAATGCTGTGGATATTGTTGCTTTTCAGGACGGACATGTGAGTTTCGACGAACTGGATGAGTTTTTGACAGTAAACAAGCAGATGGCTGATCGCGTTGGTATTCGTAGCTGGACTAATTCGGAGACCTTCGATCGCGATATGCCAATTAAGTTTTTACCTATTAAATGGGAAAAATTATTGATGAAGCTAAATGCAGCCAAGCGCGCAGGCATGGAACAAGCTATAACTTTCGAATTTTCACATTTCATGAGCCCACAGTCAGCTTATTTACAAGCCGGACATTTGTACAACAGGTACAGGGAGTATCTTGACTGTTTGAAATAGCAAAACACAGGTAGAATTATAAATAAGGAAGAGACGTGAACGATTTTAAAAAACTAGCAGAACAATACAAGCTTGAATTACTTGAAAATATTGTTCCATTTTGGTTGAATAATTCTCAAGATAAAGAATTTGGTGGCTATTTTACTTGTCTCGATCGTGAAGGCAAAGTTTTTGATACCGACAAATTTATTTGGTTGCAAGGACGCGAAGTTTGGCTTTTTTCAATGCTGTATAATCAGCAGGAGAAAAAACAGGAGTGGTTGGATGCGGCAATTCAGGGAGCTGAGTTTCTAAAAAAATACGGACATGATGGAAATCTGAATTGGTATTTTTCCCTTACCCGAGAAGGAAAACCGCTGATTGAACCGTACAATATTTTTTCGTATACATTTGCATGCATGGCTTTTGGTCAGTTAAGTAAAGCGACGGGAAATCAGGAGTATGCAGACATAGCAATGAAAACGTTCGATATTATTCTGGAAAGAACTAGTAACCCTAAAGGACATTGGAATAAAGCATTCCCAGGGACACGAAATTTGAAAAATTTTGCCCTGCCCATGATTCTTTGTAATCTGGCGCTTGAAATTGAACATTTGCTGGATGCTGATTTTTTGAAAGAAACCATGGAAACCTGCATTCACGAAGTAATGGAAGTATTTTATCGACCAGACTTAGGCTTGGTGGTTGAAAATCTTCATTTAGATGGTAGTCTTTCCGATACTTTCGATGGTCGTTTACTAAATCCTGGACATGCAATAGAAGCCATGTGGTTCATTATGGATTTGGGTGTGCGCCTGAATCGCCCGGAACTGATTACTAAAGCGAATCATATCGCCATCCAGATGATTGAGTATGGTTGGGATGAAGAGCATGGTGGAATATTCTATTTCATGGATCGTCTTGGACATCCAACACAGCAGTTGGAATGGGATCAGAAATTATGGTGGGTGCATGTTGAAACGCTTATAACATTGTTAAAAGGTTATCAGTTGACTGGTTCAGAAAAAAATTTAAGGTGGTTCGAAAAAGTTCATGAATACACATGGTCTCATTTCAAAGATGAAGAACATCCGGAGTGGTTTGGTTATTTAAATCGTCAGGGAGAAGTACTTCTTCCGTTGAAAGGTGGAAAATGGAAAGGATGTTTCCATATGCCTCGAGCTATGTATCAATGCTGGCAAACTTTGGAAGCAATTTCGAATCAACAATAGAAGAATAAAGAGCTGATTTATATGAAAAAAAATTCAATTCTAATTGTACTGGTTTTATTCAGTTTACTAACTGTAGAAGCGCAAACTAAAGTCGAAACTCCAACAACCGTCACTGATGTTTTAGTTATTGGAGGTGGTGCAAGTGGCACCATGGCGGGTATTCAGGCTGCGCGAATGGGAGTGTCTGCCATTATTGTGGAAGAAACACTCTGGCTCGGAGGGATGCTTACTTCTGCCGGAGTTAGTGCCATTGATGGGAATTATCGCTTGCATTCTGGTTTGTGGGAAGAATTTAGGCAGTCGTTATATCAGCATTACGGGGGTGCTGACGGTGTGAAAACCGGATGGGTAAGTAATATATTGTTTGAACCTCAGGAAGGAGAGAAGATTCTTTCTCAGTTTGCAGACGCAGAAAATCGACTAAAAGTAATACGAGAGGGGCGGTTAGAAGACATCAAAAAAACAAACGATGGGTGGGAAACTATCATTCTGCAGGATGGAAAGCAATATAGAATCAATGCACGGATTGTTATTGATGGTACAGAATTGGGCGATGTTGCCAGACAGGTGGGTATTGCCTATGACATAGGGATGGATTCAAGATACGAAACAGGAGAAGCAATTGCTCCCGAACAATCCAACGATATAATTCAGGATCTGACATATGCTGTTACACTTAAGGATTATGGAACTTCGATTGATGCAAGCATTGCTCGTCCTAAAGGATATGATCCAAGTCCATTTTTATGCACTTGTGCAGGGAAATGTGCAGAAGATAAGATCGGCAGGAAATTATGGGACTGCGATTTCATGATGAAATACGGAAAGTTGCCCAACGGTTATTACATGATTAATTGGCCCATTTCAGGCAATGATTATTATCTGAATACCATCGAAATGAATCGCGAAGAACGCAAGGTAGCGATACAGGAGGCTAAAAATTTCACTCTTAATTATCTGTATTATTTACAAACAGAATTAGGATTTAAACATCTTGGTATCGCAGATGATGTGTTCCCAACAACCGATGGTTTCCCCTTGATACCCTATTACCGTGAATCAAGACGAATTAAAGGAATAGTTCGATTTACGGTGAACGATTTGGCAAAACCTTTTGAACAGGAAACAGCTTTATATCGGACAGGCATTGCGGTTGGAGACTATCCGGTGGACCATCATCATCAGGCCTATCCGGAAGCAGCCTCATTGCCGGAGTTGCATTTTTATCCTGTGCCTTCCTATTCATTGCCTCTTGGAACGCTAATTCCTAAAGAAATGGATGATTTTATTGTGGCCGAAAAATCAATATCGGTTACAAATATTGTAAACGGAACAACCCGTCTGCAACCCGTTTGTATCTTGATTGGTCAGGCTTCAGGAGCCTTAGCTGCTTTAGCAGTTCAGACAAATGTATCTCCTTCCAAAGTTGGCGTTCGTGATGTGCAGAACGCATTGCTAAATGCGGGAGCCTACCTGATGCCTTATTCCGATCTGGAAAAGAATTCTACAGCCTTTCTGCCGATGCAACGCATTGGGGCGACAGGAATACTGAAAGGCGAGGGGAAAAATATTGGATGGGAGAATCACACCTATATTTATCCCGATAGTTTGGTAAGCAGAATAGCTCTTTCCGATGGTTTGACCGATTGGATAAGTCCAGAAAAACTAAAGTTGAAGAATGAAATTGTTTCGTATCAGGAATGTTTGACTGTAATTAAAGCACTCGGCAAGCAGTACAATCAGAACTGTGGCAAAAAGAGTTTATCCCGACTCCAAAAGGAAGCAAATTCGATATTGAAAACAAAAGCCTTGGCTGAACCTCGATTGCAGGATTTTGTGAGCAGAGCTGTGTTTGCAATCTTATTGGATGAGATGTTGAATCCTTTTAAAATTCGTCAAGTGGATCATATGGGAAAGTTTATTAATTAGTCACTACTGTCCGATTAAATAATGAGCATGCATCGCAAAGAAATCTTTTCTGTTGTTTTTACACTGCATCGCCACCTACGGGGCTCTTTTTGTTGATTGTCTGTTGTGCTAACATGTTCTCGCTCCTTTGGAGCGGTTCAAAATCCTATAGGAATGTTAATAGGGTCGTAGTCAGTTAATATCAAAATAAGAAGTGCTGTAAGCACGAAAGGAAATAATATAATGGCAAATTTATCCGGTTAATAATGTTAATTAGAAAATAAAAGATGAAGAAGATTTATATTTTCATAACCGCAATGATGCTGTTTGCATCAGTTAGCGGACAGAACAAGTGGCAGACCATACCGGCAACACATTCTTATATCCAGTACATGGGTCGTATGAAGTTTCAGAACGATACGGCTCAATTTAACTGGCCGGGTGTAGTGGTTTCCGCACAATTTACTGGTTCATTGTTGGGGATTCATATAAAAGGCGGGGCCAGAAATTATTTTAATGTGTGGGTTGACGATAGGCCTGAAAAGGTGCTGCATGCAGTAAACGACACCACTTGGTGGTATCCCGAAAGCCTGAAGAAAGGCAAACACCGCTTGCGACTGGTAAAACGTACAGAAGCAGATATGGGGATGGCAGCTTTTTCGGGAATCAGCATTGGGGAAAATGAGTTGATGCTGATGCCGGATTTGCATCCTGATCGAAAATTATTGTTTATTGGGGATTCGAAAACATGTGGATACGGAACAGAAGGTAAAGATAAATCGGAGCATTTTAGTCCCACTACCGAAAATTGCGATAAAACCTACGCTACTATTGTTGCGCGTGCATTCGTATCACAATATCAACTAATCGCACATTCCGGTTTGGGTATGGTTCGTAATTACGGCGATTCTCTAAAGATATCGGTAGACCGTAAACCAATGCCAGCGCGCATAGAGTATTTATTCGATAATGATTCAACGATCCAGTACGATATGGGGCAGTATATTCCTGATGCAGTTTTTATAAACTTGGGAGCGAACGATTTTTCCACACAACCATACCCCGATGAAGTTGATTTTATCGTTGCTGGGAAAAAACTTGTTCGGAAATTGCTAAATTATTATCCAGGGGTAAAAATTTTCTGCTTTACTGGACCTTTGATTAAAGAACCCTGCTATTCGTATACAAAAAAGATGGTTGAATCGATTCGCAGCGAAATGAAAACTACTGATATAATATTTTTAGGAGCTCCCAGTGATTTGCTCAATTCGGATAGTGATTTGGGATCTGATTCGCATCCTTCGTATCAAGGACAATTAAAAACAGCAAAACACATTCTTCCGCTAATGTCAATTGTGTTGGATTGGAATTATCTATTGAATGAACCGAAACAAGATGGGTTTTGATATAGTCGACTCATAGTGAAGGTGATTGATAGGTGCATAATGTTTTTCATTCGTGACTACATAAGAAATAAAGAAGAGGTTTTAAGGCTTAGACTTAACAGAGTCTAAGCCTTTATCATTTAAAACTAATCAATTAGAACCAAAGCTATATTGGCCTCTAAAACTCCAAAATACTCATCTTCACTTAAGCCCAGCTTCCGCAGATTTGTAATCTGTGGGCAAGGAGTTTAGGATTTTTAATCGGGCAACAGACTCCCAATCCACATACAATTTGAATTACTTTATCAGACCAGAAAGTTCTGAAAACGAAGGGGATTAACACCTGTCTGTCTGGTTGATTTATAAGGAAAAACCTCTGCAAGTACCATCATATAAGCCTTTCGTTAAATCTCAAAGCATTTTATATTCATTCCCTGCGCTAAGGGAGCCACTAAAAACTCCTTTAACATGGCTTCTCTGTAAAATGGGAGCACTAAAAACGCCTTTTCATGGCTTCCCCGTAAAAAGGAACGACTGAAAAGTCCTTTAATATGGCTCCAATAAAAAAAGCTGGCTTATTAATTCCTTTACAGTGCATCCACGCAGAGAAAAGGCACTAAAAACTCCTTTGGAGTGAATCCCTTAGGAAATGAAGAAAGTAAAAACTCCTTTGGAGCCTTTCCAATTTGTAATATTTGTATAAAATGATTTTAAATGAAAGCATTTTCACAAATGAATCAAGTATTCACGACGAATTATTGTAAATCAGAAAATTATACTAATTTTATTATTCTGTTAACAAAGATTGTGTTTATTTATACCTAAAAATTTTGAGAAATGTTTGATAAAATGATATTTGGTTTGTTGCGTATCAACGAAATGTTGGGCTACAGCAACGAGATAAAAACCTACCTGGCAGCTTCTGGTTTGGAAGCTTTACCCATTAAGCCATTGGTCGATAAATTTGTGACTAATCAGGAAGAAGCATTGGCCGCATCGAACCGCAACAGGTCAAGTAAGTACACCCAATTGCTTCGCGATAAGGATACTCGCAGAGATGAATCTTTTATTGCTTTCCGCAACCTGATGGAAGCAAACACACACCGAAGCAATGAAAGTACAGTGGCGGCTGCCGATGTTATTTGCCGCATTATTCGTGCACATGGCTGGACTTTGTACGCAGAAGGCAAAAAGGTGCAGTCGGCTAAAATGGCCAGCTTCGTAAAAGAATTAAACTTGGATGAAAACCAAGCTTCAATTGCATCTTTAAAAGCTAATGCCTGGTACAACGAAATGGTGGAAGACAATGCTTCCTATTCGCAATTATTAGAAGAAAAAGCAAAAGTTGAAGGCGGTGAAATAGATTATGATATTGAGAGTGTGCACAAGAACTTACGTTTGTCAATTGATGAATTGTTCGAAACCATTACGGTTATGAATCGAATCGCTCCGGATCCAAAATATTTGGAAATTGCAAAATTCTGTAACGACTGTACTCAAAAATACATTGTTGCCGTAAAAAGCAGAAAAACAAAAAATGCAAAGGCCGATAATGAAACGGTAGAAACAGAGGCATAAGTAAAAAAGCAGAGGCCCCGTAAATTCTCATGTAAACCGGCGAAAGTTTAAAACGTGAATTGAGGGCCTCGGCTTGCTGATAAAATTACAATCTATTTTGTTAGCATCAACTTATCCTCGAAATTTTTAAACAACTTTTGTTCACAGACGAATCCTCCTTTTGTAAAGGGGGATTTTTTTTGCATCAACAGAAAGAACTTCTCTTTGCACAAATGCCCAATGGGGTATTCGTTTGAGCGCAGAAGATGACTTATTAAATAATCGAATCCATATCCAAGACAATAATTTTGCTTTAGGCGATGATTTATTGCCACGAAATTGTGCACAAAGCAAAATTTAGAAACCATTTCTCACTCGTTCCGAACTGTCGCTTTTTTTAGATTTATATTGTTGTGCTATTTTGAGGTGTAAGAAAGCTGCTAATTTTTATTTGAAATGTAAAGATTTCTGCAAAGGGATTAGAAAAGCATAGCTCAAAAAAAAGCCCTGTAATTAGGGCTTTGTAGTGGTTTTATATGCATTGTTCGTTGTGCTGAAGCTATTTTCCGATACAGAAATTCTTAAAGATATTTCCCAGAACTTCATCAGTACTAATGTCGCCAGTAATCTCTCCAAGAAAATGAAGACATTCGCGAATGTCTTGTGCCAAGAAATCGGTAGGAATATGAACTTCTAAACCATTGTGAACTCTGTCAATACTTCCCAAAGCATTCTTAAGAGCTTCAAAATGACGAATGTTAGTTACAATTACATCTTGTTCGTTAATGGTTCCCATGTTTACTGTTTTAAGCAATTCATTGGTTAACGAGTCGATGTTTTGTTTATGTTTTGCAGATATAAAAAGCACTTTATCATCTGCTTGTATGCCTATTAAACTGTTGGCGAAGCTTTGAGGATCTGGAATCAAATCAATTTTATTGATACATACCACCAAATGCTGAGCTTCCCGATCAATAGTTTGATTCACCTTTAGAATAGAATCATTTACATCTTCAATAGCACGGTCGGCATCAATCAGTAAAAGAACAATTTGAGCTTGTTTCATCTTGCTGTAAGTCCGCTCGATTCCCATGCTCTCAATTTTATCGAGAGTAGTTCGAATACCTGCAGTATCAATAAATCGAAAAGTGATCCCGCCAAGGTTAATGGTGTCTTCAATCACATCACGTGTTGTGCCTGCAATATCCGAAACAATAGCCCGATCCTCGTTTAATAGAGCATTTAAAAGTGTCGATTTACCAACATTGGTGTTTCCAACAATGGCAACAGGAACACCGTTCTTAATTACGTTTCCTAACTCGAATGAATTAACCAGCTTCTGAATTAAGCTTTGTATCTCATTCACTAAATTGGTCAGTTGAGTACGATCGGCAAATTCAACATCTTCTTCACCAAAATCCAGTTCCAATTCAATTAAGGAGATGAAATTTAGTAATCGTCCTCGCAAATTGGCAATTTCGTTAGAGAAACCACCACGCATTTGCTGCAAGGCCACCTTATGAGCAGCCGCCGAGTTTGATGCGATTAGATCTGCGACAGCTTCGGCCTGTGAAAGGTCCATTTTGCCGTTTAGAAACGCACGTTGTGTATATTCACCTGGTTTGGCACTACGAGCACCATTCTTAAGCAAAACCTGAAGAATGCGGTATTGAATAAAAGGAGCACCGTGACAAGCAATTTCAATGCTGTTTTCGCCGGTGTAGGAGTGAGGTGCCTTAAAAATAGTCACCAAAACTTCATCAATAATATCCTCGCCATCCTGAATAGTTCCAAAATGAACAGTATTCGCTTTTTGATCAGCGATAAGCTTTTTGCTTGCTGCTACAAATACTTTATCGCAAATTGTGAAAGCTTCAGCTCCCGAGAGGCGCACAATTGCAATGGCTCCATTGCCTGGAGCTGTAGAAATTGCACATATAGTAGATTGATCAATCATAAAATTCTATTAAAATATGCTGCAAAGATAAAAGAATAAAAAATGATTGCTCAAAATATTTGAATAAAGTCTAATCAGAATACTTGGACAATTACACTAACATGTATTTTGAGACTCATTAAAACAAGCCGTTTCATTTTTTTTTCAGAATGAACAAGTCATTACATATTGTTCTAACAATTAGCAGTTCCCATTTGTATTAATAATCGCGCAGATTTCTTTCAATGTATTCATATCTCCAGGTTTCGAACAAATTGTCATCTTCAGGGATATCCTGCGGGTCATTTCCAAATAGTTGTAAAAAGGCATTCTTATTATTCTCGGATACTTGTTTCTCCATAAGAATAGAACGCTGAACAGTATAGGTTTTGTATTTCAGAATTAAGGGTGGCAATTTATCATTTACCTTAGCATTTTCTAATAAACGAAATCCTTCATATTGAACCGAAGTCGGGGAATAAGTTCTGATATATCCATTTTGAGTAATGAATTCATCATCTCCGGCTAAGGAATTGGCAATTTGATTTCTGAAGCCTGCTTTTTGAAATCTATTTTTAAAGAAAAAAGAACAATAGTTAATGCCAATCTTGATATTATTTTCTTTGGTGTACCGAATGATTTCAAGAGCCGCCAATTCCGATTCTAATACAATTGGACGTTCTGCTGGTAAAAATGTATATCCTCTTTTTAGCAACTTTTCCGCATTATAAGGGGTAAGACGTAACTGGTGTAAATTTAGATTGCTAACACCAGCTTTAATCATTTCTGGTAATAATGCCTTAATTTTTTCCGTTTCTTCCGGAACTATTGGTATTTCGATGGTGATGTTTGGGATTATTCCTTTGGCAAGTTTTACTTTTTCAAGACTGTAATTACTTGCTCCGATATCAAAGCGGATTTCGTTCAATTTTAATGATGCTAATTTCTTAAACGTCCGTGTATCAGCCAAAATTCCATTGGTATACATCCATATATACAAATCCGGATCACATACTTTTCTTAGTTTTTTAAGATATTGGAATACTCTATCGATAGCAAGGAAAGGTTCTCCACCGCTAAAACCAACCCCTTTAAATTTAAAGTGATTCACGTATTCAGCATATGCATTAGCTGTTGGAAATAGTAAACCTTGCGAACTTGGAACTTCATCAATTAACTGAGAAGTTGGACAATAAAAACAAGAGGCATTGCATTTACCTGTAATAAACAAACAACTCCAAAGGCCCAGTCCACACAATTGACATCCTTTTGAAATCTGCTGATGATACACCTTTGTGTTTTTAAATAGTTGGTTTTCTTTTAGAGAATGAAGTATCAGATCTCTTTTTTCTTGTAATTCTATGGCATCACTAGCTGTAATCCATTTAATATTTGAATATTTACCATAATATTTCTTGCATTGATTTACAAGATCATTAAAATAAGTGATGTAGCTTCTCATGTGAATAAAATTGAACAGTGGTAAATACTATAACATCAAAACAATAAAAAGGGTGACTCTTCTAATAATTCTGAGAATATGCATACACACATTAGTAAGATATCAGGACTTCGATACCCTCTGCAAATCGAATGACTTGAAATCTTTCTGTTCATCTTCCACTTTGGTACAAATCAAAAAAACCTAATGAGAATAATACTCTATAATCGGTTTAAAATAATGGCGTAATGTACGCTAAATTAAAATGGTGTTTGAGTATATAACAGATTAAATAAGCAGTATGTTTTTAAAAGAAATTCATGCTGTATTTGCTAAAGCCATTAAGCCATGCAACTGATATTATTTCGGCACAATTATATTCTGCAGAGTAATTACTTGATGCTTAAAAAAAAATATTTAGTTTTGAAGAAAAAACGATGAATTTAAATAACATAAGCGGTCGTTGGACTTTTAACGAAGATTTTGGCTTTGGCAAGGATGAAGGATTTGCAGAGCTTACACAAATTGGAGAAGCACTTACTGGTGTTGTGGTTTATACCGAGAGAATTGATGATGAAACTCCTTTTAGAGTCCAGCAGGAGGTTGAAGGTAGTTTTGATGGTGCTAATTTTAAAGTGACAGGCACTAAAGTTGAATTGTTGGATGTCGAAAAGGAATTTGAATATCATTTGGACACTTGGGAAGGAATCTTAAATGCTAAAAATCAGATAGTCGGTCATAGTTACGATGATCATGATTGTTTTGGTGTGTTTGTGATGGAGAAAATTAACCTGTAAGAAGAATCAGGTAATTTATTAATACAAAAAAGATCGGTACCTGAGTATCGATCTTTTTTATTGCTTTTAGTAGTTTAACTCATAATGTTAAAAATGGCCAAGCCAAACAAAAGAAATCGTAAGAAGCGAAACAATCCGAATAATAAATAGCTTTTAAAACTATAGTCAATAATTCCAGAAGCCATACTAACGATAGAGAAAGGAATTGGCAAAAGTGCTCCAACTACAATAAGAAAACCGCCCCATTTTCTAAGATTCAAAATGTGTTTCTTCATTTTATCTTCAACTGTTTTTTTTACAACAGGAATTGTTAGAATCGTTTTCCCAATAAAATAAGATGCTATTCCTCCGCCATAAGAGAGAATGGCAAGAATCGAAAGATTAAGCTCCGGCTCGGGTATTGTCTTTACCCAGGCAATAAACAATTCTGGCGGTATCAATCCCAGCACCGATTCGGAGATAAAGAAAAGTATAAAAATACTCAATCGGGAATAGGCTTTGGTTGTTTCATAAAACAAACTTTTAAAATCCAATACATAATATTCCAGAAATAGAACTAGACCTACTATTATTAAAAAAGGGATAACGGCTTTTTTCAAATTCTGTCCAATAAATTGATAAAAACCAGTGTAGCTATAGTATTGGTGTAGCAATTGCAATTTTGGTTTACGATTTTTTCGTGCAATTTGTGTTTTCATTTACTTAATAATCTATTTTGGAATCGAGGAATAACATTCGCATAAGCAGGTGTTAACACCTGTCTAATCTCGCAACTGATTGAGGTTTTGTATTTATCTGTTTGCTAAACAGAATTGTATGCTTTTAATTGTCAATTTCGCTAAGGAAATGACATTAGCAATTGTAAAATAAAGATTGAACTGAACCTATATTCGTTTGAAATTACTAGAAGAAAGAAGATTTATGCTTGGGGAGGTGGAGATTCGAGTTTTCGTTCACACTGATATTGAATTGCTTCGAAGGAATAATTGAAATGAACAAAATCACAGCAATAGAAATCAACTTTTTGGTGTTGGAATACATTCAAATCTTCTTGGTCTGCATCGCCAAATTCAGATGTTGATTCATCCGAATTTTGAGTGGAATCTGTAAGCAATACAAGTTTGCTCTCTTGTTTTACCCTAATCATTTGTTGAATGATTGGGATCGCAAAAAACAAAAGTGACAATATAACCAGAATAACAGATGGATTCTTCATGCAAAAAAATTCGTTGAGCAAATGTATGAAAATCTACTTCAAGCCATGTACAATTTAAGTTAGAAATTGTTAAATGTTCTTTATTTAGATTAAGTGATTGATTTCGTAGTACTTATTGGTGTTACGTGGATGTGTTTAATTTTGTAGGATCGGAAAAGTAGGGTTTTTCCCTATGCGAAGTAGGTGTAGCCCTGTTTTACTTCACTAGTGCACGCTTTACCTTTGTTATAAAAACTAGAAATATGCAAATCGAGAGTGGAAATAATCAGGATAAAGATAGAATATTAATTCTTGCAGATTTTTCGGAAGGGAATTGGGAGGCAATACAGTTTGCCATGGAATATCTTTGGAAAGCAAATTCGGAAATATGTATCGTTCAAACCTGGCAGAAACCAAATTTTGGAGTTTCCATGGTGCGAGATCTTTCATCAATTCTTCAAAACATTTCAGAAAATGAACTGGAGAGTTTGAAAAGAAAGATTTTAAAAGTTTATGCACTTTCGGATTCTCAAATTCGGCTATTTTCTTTTGAAGGAGATTTACCAGGATTTTTCAAAAGTGAGATGTATCTGGATAATAACTGGCACGTAGTTATGGCTTCAAATGAAAATCAATTATCAGATAACCCAAGAATAATTGAAATTGTTGATAAAGTAGGGCAGCCACTTTACTTATTATCGGGCTTAAAAGGGCTTAGTGATTTTTTAGATGTATTCGTACTATCGGACACAAACAATCCTTCAAATTCAATTCTAACGTCTTTAGAGAGAATTGCTGTTGGAAACAAGATTTCATTTCGCGTATGTCTTAATTCTTCAGAACAATCACGTCTAACGATTGAAAAAAGCAAGAAAAAATATTCCGATGCTTGCAGAGATTCCCGATTGATATTTTTGGAAGCTGCAAATGGTGCTGGGAAAAAAGAATTTAATGATTTTGCAACAGAAAAGGGGCAACGAATTATGATTTTTGACCAAAATAAACATCGAAAGTTTAGTGGTGCTTTTAAGTTGTGCATGGATTCATGGTTCATAAGAAGCAAAGGGATAAGTATTGGTAATTACTAAATAAACCGCAATGAAAGTACGCAAGCTAAATAGAATACTTGTTCCGGTAAGCCTAGCTAAAGATGGAGAGAATGCTTTTAGACAAGCATTGTTTTTTAAAAGAAGCTTGTCCTCTCAAATCACTTTACTTCATGTTGTTGCACTTGGTTCAATTTTAGGAAATGTTGTTCAAAGGGATGCCAATAAGAATTTGCAAGCGCGAGCCATGGTACGTTTGATTCGATTTGTTAAAATTCATTTTAAAGGTAAGATTCCTGAGAATATAAAGTTAAGAGTTGAATTTGGTCATCATATATCAGTAATAACAGAGATCGCAAGAACAGAATGTTTTGACTTGGTAATTATTAACAAAACGAAAAAGAGAAATCGCCTGATAGATAAATTTAAAAAACATAGTGCCGATCAAATAGTAGGTGAATCGATTTGTCCCGTTTTATCGGTAGAAAATCGGTGGACGAATAGGGGCGTCAGGGACATTTTGGTGCCTATTGATATTTCAAGAAAATCAAGAGATTTACTGGAATGGTCTATTTTTATGGGGAAATTACTAAATGCCAGAATTCATTTACTTACTTCCTTACGGGTAAAAATAGAAGTGGAACGAAGCCTTGCCTTCAAAAAGGCTCATATAATGAAGGAACTCATTCTTAAAGAAGGAGTGAAGTGTAAAGTAACTATTATGGAAAGAGAGGAAGG
>JBFFMG010000059.1:0-13806 GCA_041554215.1 Labilibaculum sp. | reverse complement strand
CCAATCGCAAATGACCAATCCGAATCTGTTTGGGAAGATGTGCCAGATACTGGAATCGCTAGTGGAGTTGATTTGACTATGTTAGAAGGAGCTGTAAATGGCACAGCTGGTATAACTTTTATTTGGTATTCTGATGTTGGACTAACAACTGTTGTTCCTGATGCAACAAATGTTAGTGTGACTAATGGGGAACAATTTTGGATGGAAGTAAATGATGGCTTTTGCAGCAATGTTGCACTGGTAACTTATACCGTTAACTCATTACCGAAAGCACTTGATCAAAATATTACTTTATGTGAAGATAATTACAATTCAGGTATTGTCTCTAATATTGACCTTACGTTATTGGAGCCAGCAATAACAAATAATAGTGGTTTTTTAGTGACATGGTTTCATGATCTTGCTTTAAGTTCACCTGTAACAAACCCTAACAATAGAATCGTTTCAGATGGAGAAGTTTTTTATGCGCAAGTGTCCACAGGTACCGAGACAAGTGTCGCTACAGTTACTTATACTATTGAAACTCTACCGGAAGGCAATGATGTTTCTATTCAAATTTGGGAAGATAGCTTTGGGTCTGGAACCGCTTCAGGAATTGATCTAACATCCTACAATATTCAGGTAGCAGGAGCAAATAATATTGTGTGGTATAGCGATGCACCCCTTACAAGTCCTATAGCTAATCCAACCAATCTGTTGGTGAATGATCAAGATGTATTTTACGCTTATATTGATAATGGATCGTGTTTGAATCTCGGAAGTATTCAATTTACGGTTCGCTCTTCGCCCATTGCGAACGATTTAGATATAAATGTGTGTGAGGATGCTTTTGGAAGTGGAGTAGCCTCAAATATTAATTTATTGTTGCTTGAAGGAGCCATAAATGGAGGAACAACTATTAGTGTTAGTTGGTTTACCGATGCAGCATTGTCAATTCCTGTTGTAAATCCTGCAAATGTGAGTGTCACTAATGGACTGATGTTTTACGTCCTGGTTCAAAGTGCTGGAGAGTCGAATACTGCAATAGTTAGCTATACGGTTCAGTCTTTACCAATCGCAAATAACCAAAGTATTGTGGAGTTTGAAGATGTACCAGGATCCATGATTTCTTTAGGTGTAGACTTAAGTTTTTATAATAATATTATTTTAGGAGGACAATCAAATTCTATTGTTTGGTACTCGGATGCTGGACTTACTAGTTTGGTTGCTGATCCAACAAATCAAGATGTAACAGATGGAGCTATTTTTTATGTCCTTGTGTCAAATGGAACATGTTCAAATGTTGCTACTATTGATTTTTCAGTTGTAAATACTCCAGTAGCAAGAAACGTATTTCCCTTTGTATGTGAAGATGTTGAAGGAACAGGAACTGCTTTAGTTGATTTAAGTTTATTGGAAAATCAAATTAACGAAGGGAATGGTGACTCTTTTATATGGTATTTTGATTGGCCCACAGAACCAAGTGGTTTGCCTGTAAATGCAATTGCCGACCCAACAAATGTAACTGTTGGTAATGGAGATCGATTTTTTGCTGCTGTAAGTGATGCGTTTAATACAAATGTCGCTGCAGTAACATATACCGTTAATACACTACCCAATGCTATCGATCAAACTGTTGATGTATGGGAAGATAGTTTTGGAACAGGCTTGGCTTCGGGTGTAAACTTATTAGCCTATAACTCGCTTATTTCAAATAATTCAATAACTTGGTATGAAGATGCTTTGCTGACAACTCCAGTTGTAACTCCTAATAATATTAATGTAGTTACAAGTGATGATTATTTTGCTTATGTAGATGATGGTTATTGCCAAAATACGGCAGTTTTGATATTTAATGTTCGGAATTTACCTGAAGCAAATAATCTTCAGATTCAACTCTGTGAAGATATTGAGGGAAGTGGCACATTCTCATCCTATGATCTGTCTCAATTAGAGCCCGCTGTTAATAATGATCCTGGAACTGTAAAAGAATGGTTTTTTGATATTGGTCTGACTTTACCTGTTCCTACGCCTATGAACACAGCTGTTTCTACCGGAGATAGTTTTTATGTTCGGGTAAGTTTTGGGGTTGAGAGTAATGTGGCACGCATCGATTTTACAATTAATGCGTCACCAGATTCTCAAAACTATCAAGTTACTTTGTGTGAAAATGTTTTTAATTCCGGTCAGGTAATAGGAGAGAGTTTAAATAATTACGAATCGAATATTACAAGCTCAGTCACAGGTGCAATTGTTTGGTATACCGAAGCAACATTTACTAATCCTGTTTTAAATACTCAAAATGTTTTGGTTTCAGATGGGGATGTGTTTTATGCAAGAGTTTGGGATGGTATTTGCGAAAATTTTGCGGAATTATCATTTGAAATCTTGTCTTTACCTCAAACAACAACTGTAAATCAAGCAGTTTGTGAGGATAGTTTTGGCTCTTTATCGTTGTCGGGAATTAACCTGACTGATTATAATTTTCAAGTGAGTAACGATCCTGTTGCTACGGTACAATGGTTCGATGATGATCAATTGAATATTCCTGTGGCGAATCCTCTTGATGTAACCATCGTAAATCAAAGTTCATATTATGCCTTAGCAACCAATTCTGATGGATGCGAAAATTCGGGACGATTAAACTTTATAGTTAATCCTCTTCCCGAAGCAAATGACCTTAGTATAGAATTGTGCGAAGATGCTACAGGGACAGGAGAAGTAAACGATTATGATTTAACCACTCTTACTAATCAGGTAAGCACCAATACATCTGTTTTTGTGAGTTGGTACGAAGATATTGATTTACTCATTCCTGCTGTAAATCCGTCTCAGGTTACAATTCGTACAAATAAAAGTTTTTTTACGAAAGTGGAAAACGCTTGCGATAATTCATCAGTTGTAGATTTTATAATTCACGAAAAACCAACTTTTGATTTAGGAAAGGATACCACAATATTTTATACCGAATCAAAAATATTAGCCCCATCAATAGATATTCGGTTTTTGCCAGGAAACTATTTGTGGCAAGATGGAACCACAAGTTCAACCTATACTGTTACATCTGAAGGAAAATATCTGTTGGAATATACAGATTTAAATGGTTGTAGTGGCATTGATTCCATTGTCGTTTTTGTCGATAAATATCGAATATTTGTCCCTAATGCTTTTACACCTGATGGCAATGGTATTAACGACACGTTCGGTCCATCAATCACAGGAGATATAGCAGGAGAGGATATCGATATGTTTATTTACAACCGTTGGGGTGAACTAATATATGAATTCACAGATTTAGGACAAGGCTGGGATGGTACCTATAAGGGGAAGAAAGCAAGTACCGGAGTGTATGTTTGGATTATAATTGTTAATGGGAAGGCTCGTCAGGACGGCAATGTTTCTTTAATTAGATAAAATGGTAAAATGGAGATTTATATATATCATCTGTTGTTTGCTTTTGACTTCATTAGTCAAGGCTCAGGACGTTGAGTTCTCTCAATTTTATGCGAATCGACTCTATTTAAATCCTGCATTTGCCGGATCGGAATATGTTCCAGCAATTGGAATGTCTTATCGTAATCAGTGGCCTCAAAACAATCGCCCATTTGTTACTTACAGTGCCTCCTATGATCAATTTGTTGATATAATGAATGGTGGAGTAGGGGTATTAATATTACAGGATAATCAGGGACAAGGAGCGATTAAAACTACAACAGCTTCAGGAATGTATTCATATTCCTTAGATATAAATAGGAATTTATCAATGAACGTCGGTTTCAAGGCGGGATTTATTCAACGTAAATTGGATTGGGAAGCATTTGTATTCTCCGATATGATTGATCCATTATATGGTGTAATTTATCCATCAAGGGAAGTAAGACCAAGTAGCTTGAGTAAATCGTACTGGGATTTTTCAATGGGAATAATCGTAAATTATAAAAGTCTTTATTTTGGAGGCGTAATTGATCATCTCTCCGAGCCCAATGAGGCATTCAATTCAGAACAAAATGTAGCAATTTTACCAAGGAAATATACCTTTCATGCAGGTGCAAATATTCCAATGGGCTATTCCCGTGGATTAATGAAGAGTAATTTCACTATTTCACCAAATATATTGTATCAGCGACAACTAGATTTTGAACAAATTAATTACGGATTGTATTTATCCAGAAATAATTGGGTGGTTGGAGCCTGGTTTCGGCACAATCTATCCTTCGATTTTGATGCATTCATTATATTGATTGGTTACCAGACGGATAAGGTGAGAATTGGTTATTCTTATGATTATGTAGTTTCAAATTTGGTTAAAACTAATTCGGGAGCTCATGAGATATCACTAACTTATTTGTTGGGTAAAGCAAAATCATCTTGTTCAGGAACACATTATATCAGAAAGAAGAGAAGAATACGTGCTATCCAATGTCCTAAGTTTTAAGTGGTTTAAGTCAAATATTGATGAGTATCAGCCTATTATTGTTTAATTTTCTTTAACTGGTTAACAAAAGTTAAGATTACTTAAGAGAAGTCGAATGAATTAAGTAATGTTATGATTTTAAATTTAGAAATGATATATTTATATAGTGATCATCATTGATTTTATCAAGATTCAAATGAAGTGTTTTTATCAGGTTTTTTTATTGATCTTTTTTTTTATGTTTTCGGCTTGCTTTTCAGAACTTAAGGGGCAAGAAGTAGAAGGTATGAGTGATTCTTTAAAAACATTAAAGATACTTCAACAAACACTGGATGATATTGTTGATGAAACTACAGAATATGAAAAAGTTGGTTCGGAGATGGAAGTTGATGGTTTGGTTATGGATGAAACATTAACCAAAGTAGGTCGTGACTTTTATGATATGTTTTTTTCTATTTGGGTTGCACCT
The DNA here is from genome assembly GCA_041554215.1 of Labilibaculum sp. Taxonomy (GTDB): domain Bacteria; phylum Bacteroidota; class Bacteroidia; order Bacteroidales; family Marinifilaceae; genus Labilibaculum. Next base: position 8,944 of record JBFFMG010000059.1, on the reverse strand, counting down.
GAAAATGCAAAAAATTACACCATTTCAATTAAAGAAATGGTGCTGCCAGGATTAGCAACACAGATACTTGTTTTAGTGAATGATGCTGAGGTTTTTAAGCAGAGAGTTCAGCCACGTTATGAAGTGTTGGAACAGATGTCCCAATATGCAAATCAAATGGCAATGCAATATTTAAATAATTATGAAAAAATGAATGCCCAGCTTGAAGATGAAGATCAACAAGGAACGGGAATGTTTTGAACTTTAAACTATATACCATGAATATTATAAAAATAGTATTTGTTTTCTTTTTTCTGAGTTTATTAATGCCAAGTGAATCAAAAGCTCAGGATTTTGTATATAAACCAATTAATTCATCTTTTGGAGGTGATCAATACAATTACAATTGGTTATTGAATTCGGCTACTCAGCAAAATAGAATTGAAGATCCCAACGCTGATGATGCTTTAAACAAAGATCCATTGGATGATTTTCAAGATAACCTAAATCGGCAAATTTTGAGTCAACTATCGAGTAAATTGGTTAATTCTATTTTTGGAGATAACAATGACCTTGAAACTGGTTCTTATAATCTTGGAAATTACAAGGTTGATATTTTAGAAGACGCAAGTGGCATTACCGTTAATGTCCAGGATATAACAAGTGGAAATTATACCAATGTTGTTATTCCTAGTTATTAAATAATAGTTACTTGTTAATTCCCTATATATGTTTAAATGTATACGCCCCTATTATAGTATTCTGATTTTATTACCTCTTCTTACAGGATGTGTTCCTTATTTTAATCAACCATTTAGTGAACAAAGAGCAGAAATTGGCGCTGAAACACCAGCAAGAAAAAATTTGGTTAGTTTACCCGAACCAAAGGAGAAGATTGTTGCAGCAGTATATAAATTTCGTGATCAGACAGGACAATATAAACCTTCGGATAATGGAGCCAATTGGTCAACTGCAGTAACTCAAGGAACAACATCAATACTTTTAAAAGCAATCGAAGAATCAGGATGGTTTATTCCTATTGAAAGAGAAGGCTTATCCAATTTATTGAATGAGCGAAAAATTATACGATCAAGTCGTGCAAATTATGCAGGTCAAACCGAAAGTTCTCAATTATTGCCACCTCTTTTGTTTGCCGGTTTGGTTTTAGAAGGTGGAGTTATAAGTTACGATGCAAATGTATTTACTGGTGGTGCTGGTTTAAAGTATTTTGGTGCAGGTGCTTCTGGGCAATATCGTCAAGATCGGGTAACTGTATACCTTCGTGCTATCTCTACAAGTAACGGTCGGATTCTAAAGACTGTTTATACTTCAAAAATGATTCTTTCTCAAAAATTAGATGCTAGTATTTTTAGATATGTAAAATTTAAACGATTACTTGAAGCTGAAGTTGGGTTTACGTATAATGAACCTTCTGAAATGGCTGTAAAAGAGGCTATTGAAAAGGCTGTAGAGTCATTGATTATTGAAGGTGTAATAGAAGGACTTTGGGATTTGAAGAATCCGGAAGATGTTAATTCCGATATGGTAACAAAATATGTTGAAGGAAAAGAGGATAATCAGGGAGCAGATCTCTTCGATCAATTACTAACTCCGCGTCGACGTAAATTTGGACTTGGTTTTAATGGAGGTTCATGGTTATATATGGGAGATTATAAGCATACCGAGATGGAGGCTATGGCTGGTGTGTCATTGTTATACGATACTCAATCTGCTCTGCAGTTTGGTCTTAATTTTAGCAGAGGAGATCTAGCAACTACTGATTATTTCCAAAAGACATATAATTCTCTAGATGTAACAGCCAAATATCGATTATTACCTTTTAAAGATTGGACTCCATATATTGAGGGTGGTTTTGGGATTTTTTCGGAACATGAAAAATCGATTTATACAGTTGACCTTTCAAATTCCATCTATTCTCAGGCATTATATGGGGCAGGAGTAGAGTTTTTATTTAATGATCGTATTGGATTAAATTTTTCTGTTTTGAATCATTATATATTTGATGATAATATAGACGGATTAAAACAGGGAAATTTCAATGATTATTTTTGGGAAGGGAAAATAGGACTAAACTTCTATTTCGATAAAATCTGGGATCGAAATAAGAAAAAGAAAAATAGAAAAGAAAAAGTGCAGAAGAAAGCCGAGAGTCTGCCGGTTGACGCGGAATAAAATATTTTTGAATTGTTAATTTGGCCGGACTTGTTCCGGCTTTTTTTTTTGAATTGTCTGGCATGTTTTGTTTATCGTTAAATGAAAAATAGACTCACATAAGTCTTGTTTAATTTTAATTATCTTAATTGAATTCATTTAAGGGACAAGTATTTTTAATCAATTTATTATTGTTGTACATCATGAAAAAGAGCAGTTTAATGTAATCTCATACTGAAACATCAACTGATCTCTCTAAATTTAATAGACGAAGAACATAAATCAATTTCGTTATCAACCAATTACCAAATTTGGTAAAACAGTAAACCAGAGAGACCTGATCTATTCACTTTAAACCTTAAAATTATAAGTCATGAAAAAGATTTTACTATTCTTTTTAGCAGTAATTTGTAGTACGGTTGTTTCAATAGCTCAAATTAACCAATCCAATGTGAACCAAGTTGGAAATGACAATGAAGCTTCCGTAGAACAAGTCGGTGTTTTAAATATCAATGACATTTATCAAAATGGCAACCAGAACATTGCTGGCGTTAAGCAAGCTGGATTTCTTAATAGGTCTTTTTTGGAGCAGTATGGAGTCGGTAATGAGTATTATGCCACCCAATCGATGTCTAATTTCTCCAGAGCATTACAGGTCGGTAATTACAATTTGGCCGAGGTGAATCAATTAGGATTCAATACATCATTTGTTTCTCAGCTTTGGGGTTCCTATAATCAGGCATTTGTAGATCAGGTTGGGTTTTTTAACCTGTCAAACATTAGTCAATTTTTAAGTATTTCTGAAACAGCAAATGTTTACCAATTTGGCTTTTTTAATTCAGCAACTATAATGCAGTCGGGTGGTAGATATGATGAAGCTTCAATTAGTCAGTGGGGTATTTTAAATAGTGCAGACGTATATCAAACTTTTTCCTATAAAAATAAGGCTTTGGTGAATCAGCATGGATTTGAAAACTATTCTTCGATTGAACAATTTGGAGGTTATTTTAACAGTGCTGAAGTCATTCAAAGAGGTAGCATAAATACTTCCTATGTAGATCAGTTTTTTGGGATGAGAAATAGTTCTACTGTTATTCAGAAGGGTAAAGTAAACTTTGCTTGGACGTATCAGTTAGGAGGTTTCTCAAATGATATTAATATAAATCAGAATGGTTATGAAAATGAAGCATATGCTATTCAGTACGGCGGAGCTTTTAACAATTCAACTATACAACAGCAAGGTAAGAATAATACAGCAGTAACAGAGCAGGTAAATGGTGTTTTTAACTATGCAGCTATTAATCAAAGAGGACAGAAGAATTTAGCTATTATTGAACAGATTGATGGCGCTTTTAATAATGGTTTAATTTCGCAACAAGGAAGAAAGAACATGGCCGAAATTCTTCAAGATGGTGGTATTTTTAATTCCGCTACAGTTGCACAAAAAGGGAAAATGAATGAGGCTTTTGTGTATCAAATAGGTGGTATGATTAATACTGCTGATGTTGTGCAGTATGGTAAATCTAATGAGGCTACTATAACTCAGGTTGATGGATCATTTAATAGGGCATATGTTCGACAGGAAGGTAAATATAATGAAGCTGAAATACTTCAAGTTTCAAATTATGGAAGTTATGCTGGAATTGCACAAATTGGTGACGAGAACTATGCATATATAGAGCAGTATGAAACTAGCAATACCTTTGCTGGAATCATTCAAGTTGGAAATGGTAATGCTGCCGCAATTGGTCAATATGATGTTGACAATAGTTATGCTTTGATCCAGCAATATGGTGATGATAACGAAGCAGTATCCATACAGGCAAATGGTGAAAACAACCTTGCAATAACCTTGCAAATTGGCGCTGAAAATAGTTCTTATACCGAGCAAATTGGTAGTAACAATACTGTGAATGTGTATCAGAATGGTTATGGTCATTCCTCGATTGTTACTCAGCATGGTAATGGTAATTCAGCAACAGTTACACAGTATAATGGATTCTAAGTTAGAACCAGTCAATTTGGTTCATTTATTTTATAAAAAGCCGTCAAATTTTGAATTTCGTTCAATTTTGACGGTTTTCTAATTTTTGAAATTTAAGACTCCTTAAACTTTTGTTTAAGTTTTCTTATTCTTTTTTAGAATGAATAAAGATTAGCATAAAAGAGACTTGGTTTAATCACTAAATATAAGTCGTTTGTGTAAAAACATGAAGGGTTGGAAAGGCTTTTTCTTAATTTAGATAAAAAGATCGAAGTATACTATAAGTGTAATATTAGATCTAACCAGAGCTCTTAAACCTTTAAAATTGATTTTTAAAATTAATTCACTTTAAACCTTTAAAAAATTCAACCATGAAAAAATTTTTATTTTTATTTGTAGCTGTTGTATTTGCAGTATCTTCTGCATTTGCACAGGTAAACAATTCGAACATCGACCAAACAGGTTGGTTAAACTCGGCTGACGTAACTCAAGTTGGTTGGTTTAATAGTAGTGATGTTGATCAACTTGGACTATGGAATGATGCAACTGTTGATCAGACAGGTATTGCTAATATTTCCTACGTTGATCAGTTTCTTTTTGGCAATAGTGCTACTGTTACTCAGGATGGTATTTTAAATGTTTCCTACGTAGATCAAGTAGGATTTTTTAATTCTGCTGTTGTAGGACAAATGGGACTTCACAACATTTCTAGAATTATGCAAATGGGAATGTTAAATTCAGCTACTGTTGATCAGTATGGATTCTTTAACATGTCTTACATTTCTCAGTATGGATTTTTAAATTCTGCAGGTGTAGCTCAAGTTGGTTTAGCAAACTATTCCTCTGTATTACAGGGAAATCATGCTAATACTGCAGGTGTATTACAGTGGGGAGCATTTAATAACAGTGATGTTTATCAAATGGGTGCTCATAGTAGTGCAATGGTAGCTCAGTTTGGTATGTGGAATTCAGCTTCTATTTCTCAAATGTACACTTACATGTCAACTGCTGAGATCATTCAGGTAGGTAGAGCAAATCGTGCAAGTACTATGCAACTAGGTGGTGCTTTTAATTCAGCATTCATTAATCAGTGGGGAAATAGAAATATGGCCTCTACTTACCAAAGGGGTGGCCGTTTTAATAATGCAGCGATTACTCAGTTGAGAGCATATAACAATGCTACTACAACACAACTAGGTGGCTATTCTAATAATGCTACTATTCATCAAAATGGTTACTTTAACAGAGCTTCAACTTTCCAAAGAGGTGGAACTGATAACGACGCTTCTATTACTCAAAACGGTTGGGCCAATGGAGCAAGAACAGTTCAACTTGGTGGAAGTGATAATACTGCTAAAACAACTCAAATGGGTACCCGTAACTGGGCATTTGTTGAGCAAATTGGAGAGTCTAAAGGTAAGGTAAATGTAATGCAGGATGGTGAAAGAAACTTTGCTGATGTAACTCAGAAGTTTGGTACGCGCGATGTAGCAAGAGTTAACCAAAAAGGAACTTTCCAAACAGCTTATGTTTCTCAATTATGGGGAACTAAGAATAAAGCGAAAGTTGTTCAAAGAGATCATGGTAATACTGCCATAGTTGATCAAATTTGGGGAGTTAAGAATAGTGCAGATGTATTCCAAAAAGGTGAGCATAACTTCGCATTTGTAGGACAATTTGGTGGATCTGATACTGAAGCATTTGTTGAGCAAAGAGGTGATGATAACCGCGGTTGGGTATTCCAGACTAATCAAGAAGAAAGTTTGGCTGACATCTTACAATTAGGTGATGATAACGTTGCTGTGATTGGTCAGATTGATGGTGCTAGAAATAGTGCAACAATTTTACAGACAGGTGATGACAATACAGGATTAACCTATCAGTTTGGAGATGATAATACTTCATTCCTTGAGCAAGTTGGTAATGATCATTTTGGTTTAGTTATTCAGGATGGTAACGACAACTTTGCAATTACTCAGCAAGGAAATGCAGGAACTGTTTTTAGTGTTCCAACTCCATAAAAAAAATATTTAATTGAAAGGAATCCCGCTTCGGCGGGATTTTTTTCCTCTGATAATTTTTCACAAACCTGGAATGTCGGTAATTATTCGGAAATATTTATGTTTTGCTCTGTTCGTATTTTGATTCGGTAATGTAAAGGGACAGAATTATAATGTTGCGAATCAGTTTCTAAATCAATTGAATTACAATGCTCTTGATGTCATAAATGGTGAGAGTAATATCTTGATTATTCAATCAAGAAAAATGGTAAATTGGTTTTTAACCAATTCATTATTGGTAGTTGTCTGTTATTCGGTAGATTGGAATGGAGAACTTGATTAAGGCAATACAAAAGGAGATTTTAATTTTTTGATACTTACAATCATACTAAAAACTCTATTGAATCCTTATTTCAAGGGAAACACATTTCCTTTAGCATTCATCTTTATGGTGAAAACAAAACATTGCAACAAGAAGTTATTGGGAATAATAAGAGCTTTGAAATTACTCATACTGGTAATGGCAACCAATTCGAGATTGATTGTGCATTGGCAATCAACAGCATAATCGTAACTCACCTAGAAACTGGAATGTTATAATAAAAAGTGGTTTGTGAATACAGAGCAGGTTTAAATTGACGGGATGCCCAATTGAGGGCATCCCTTTTTTATTAAGATAATTTCGTGTTTAGGTACTTATTTTTGAAGTTATTATAGTAATTTAACGAATGATATGTTGATTAGCAGTTAAATATTGAATAAATTTAGAATAGAATAATAAATCAAATCAGAGATGTTCCCAAAAGCCGTTGTAGTTGTTGTTATGTATTTTTGTTTTAATACATTCCAAGTTGCGAATCAGTTGCCTGTTAAAGCTTCTATCGAGATTGAAGGAGAAGTTCAAAATTTGTCAGTAAAAGCAAATCTTCATAATTATGGGAATAAAGCTATATCATTAAGTTATATTCTAGAGGTAAAGAAAAAAGGAAGAACTGGCTACTCTAACACCTTGCAAAAAGGTGCTCTTGTTGCTGTAGAGAAGAGGATTACAACTCTTTCCGAATCAAGAATGAATCTTAGTAAAAGTGATGAGTTAATGGCTAAATTATTAATTTATCATGATTACAAGATTGTTGCTCAAGATTCGGTTGTTTTCCATGGAGATAATCATTAATTTAAAAAAAAATAAAATCATAATATATATGCGACTATTCTACTTACTCTTCCGACATTTTATTCTGTTTTTCATTACTGTAATCATCTTTTCTTGTAATGAAAGTACCGTTGATCCAGAACGGTATGGTGATATTAGTGGTACAGTAAAAACATCAGAAGATGCAGGAAGTTTACCAATGGAAGGAGTTAGTATTACAACTAATCCTGGTACAACCTCAGTCACAGATATCGATGGCTATTTTAAGCTAGAGGATGTGATTGTTGGTGATTATACAGTTAGTGCTAAAAAGGAAGATTATACTGCTGTGAGTGCAAGTATTAAAGTTCGTGAAGGACAAGAAGTGGTAATGCAGGTGATTATGCAAATTGCGCCTCCTGAAACACAGGCTCCAGCTGAACCAATTTATGCTTCACCCATAGATGCAACAAATGGTTTGGCTTCCGAGGTGGAATTGGTTTGGAGGAATGGTGAAACAGAAAAAGGAGATACTTTATTTTTTGATGTTATCATTTATGAGGATGGGGCATTAAAAGGAGATACCTTAGTTAAAGGTATTATGGATACTACTTATGTAGCAAGTAATCTAAAGTTTGAAACCAACTATCGATGGAAAGTAGATGTTAGTAATAGAGCCCGATATAAAACACCAGGTCGCGAATGGAAATTTAGGACTGAAGATTTTCCGAAGAATGGATATCTTTTTGTTAAGGATACGCTAAACAGTCGAGATATTTTTTCATGGGATTTAGCCGAAAATCATTTGGTTCGATTAACAAAAGATGGTGGTAGTGAAGTTTCTCCTAGGATATCACCAAATGAGGAATTAATAGCGTATTCTTCTAATAAGTCTGGTGAATATCACATTTATACAATGGATACTCAAGGTAAGAATGTTGTTAAGGTAACAAATGATAAGCCTTTGGCGAGTTACCACAACTATGGAACAGGTTTTGTTTGGTCACCTGAAGGTGATCAAATACTTTACGGACATTACGGAGATTTATACACAATAAATTACAACGGAACAGGCGAAACTAAAATTGCTAATGCTCCAGTAAATAGACAGTTTAGATCTTGTGATTGGAGTCCTTACTTTAATAATGTTTCTCATGAAAAGATTGCGGTTCTTACACAAGGGGAGAAGCCATACGATAATGAAATATATTTAATGGACCCCGATGGATCGAATTTATTTTTATTGGTGGGAAATTTAAAAGGAACTATTTCGAGTCCGCATTTTTCACCTAATGGAGCGAAAGTGATTTTTTCTTTGGATTCACTTTTTGAATCCGATAAAGGAAAGCAGTTGAATGCTAAAATATATAGTGTAAATATTGATGGAACTAATTTTGTGGATTTATCTGGAGATGATAAACCTGAAGGGACAAACGATCTTCAAGCTCGATTTATCGAAACAGGAGGTAAAATAGTCTTTATAAATGTGGCCAATGACAATGAGGGAGTAAAGAGCATTTGGATCATGGATCCTGATGGTAGTAATCGTGAAAAGATAATTTCGAATGGAGAAATGCCCGATTTGTACAATCCGTAAATGAAATATTAGAATAGATTAAGAAAAGTCAAGACATAAAAAAAAAGCTTTCCTCAAAAGGAAAGCTTTTATATTTTTTG
>JBFFMG010000058.1:0-14050 GCA_041554215.1 Labilibaculum sp. | reverse complement strand
CTTGTACTTTTTTCGCAAGCTTGTACTGACCTTGTTCGTTTAAAAAGTGTCTGAATGATCCATATTTACCAGATATTCCAAGTTCTTTAGCCAATTCAGAGTTTCCAACTTTAATCATAGCAACCGTTTGCCACTGTTGTGGATTAACAATCATGCTAAGAAAAACTTGATCGGCAGGATAGCCTTGAAATTTATTTTTCTTTGTGATTTTTCGAATTACCTCGCTCGACAAGGTGTTTATTGGTTCGAAACGACCGCCATTGTCCTGTACCAATAGTTTTCCAAATTCCTGCGATTGTTTTAGGGGTACAATTGGAAGTACTTGATTTTGAGCTGAAGCTGGCAGTAAGCTTCCTAGAATTAAGAAAGCTGTAATCACCGCCATTTTCACACTTTTCGATTTATTTCCTAAAGTTTTGAATCTTGTAAATGGGCTAATCAGCGACCAAGCCATTCCCAACATCAGAATAAAATAACCGAAGTAGGTGATCATCATTCCCCAATGGTCATGATTTACCGAAAGAACTGTTCCTTTTTCATCAGTATCGTAAGATGCCTGAAAGAATCTGAATCCTTCGTGTTTTAGAATGTTATTCATGAAAATACGGTGGTTTTGCTCCAAGCCTTTTGTATTATCGTAAAGGGTTACTTCACTTGCAAAAGACGAAGGGCTGTTTGAACCAGGATATCTGTCTAAAATGAATTTGTTTAGTTTTAGAGAAAAAGGGAGTTCCATGTTTTTTGGACCATAAGCTACACTAACATTGATGCCATTAATCATTAAACTGCTAGGTGTTCCAACATAATTGCTAGCCCCTTTTACGATCAATTCTTTTTGCTCATTACCACTTTTCACATCAAAAACAAGTACTGTAGGAGCGTTTTTATCTTGGCCTTGTATGTATTTGTAGATTGCAGCAGGGAAAAAGTTTTTTATTACAATTTTGGATTCATTTAAATTGTATATTTTTTTAGGGAATACCGTATGCCATTTATTGGCTTCCATTGGAATTGGTTCTCCACCCATCATACTCACTTCTGAAAACTCAAATGGACTAATCACTCTCAAACTATCCGAGTAATCGAAAATAACAGAATTTGCGTTAGGATTGGCTCCAAAAGCCAGAAGATTGCCTCCAATGTTTTTCTGCTCATTATAACCTAGAGTGAAATTTTGCATTCCTGCCATACCAGCAGTGCCAATTGCTACCATCTCAATAATCGGCGTACCGTTCACGTCTTGTGCAAGGGTCGATTGGGCATTAGGAATCATTGTTTTAAGCGATACCTCAACATTCTTATTGTCAATATTTAAATCATCACTATACTTGGTAGTTTTTACGGAAGTTATCGCGATTTTCTGACTAGTTTGACTGATCTTGCCATTCGCTTGTGCCTGAACATCTATGTAAGAGCTCATTGTGGTAATCTCATTGGTAGTTTGTCCTTCGCGAATGTGCATATTGCCTTCATAACCAATATATCGTGTAACTCCAGAGCCAATAAAAATAATAATGAAGGCTGCGTGAAACAGAAATATAGACCACTTATCTCTCTTGTAGAGCTTGTAACGGAAGATATTCACAACCAAATTAATGGTTAGTAAAAGCAACATAAACTCAAACCACCAAGCATCATAAACTAACGCACGGGCGGCAGGAGTTCCAAAATCATTTTCTATAAAGGTTGCTGTTCCAATAGAGAAAGCAAATAGAATGATTAGCACTCCCATCATTTGCATAGAGAATAGGAAATTTAGAAACTTATTCATTGTTGTGAAATTTTATTTTCGATTAAGAATTTTATTGATATTCGTTATAAGACCTTATGTTTCTTCGGTTCCCGAATATGGGAGTTGAAGATACGCTTTTCTTTATAAATTCAAAAGACTCGGAATCGGACTTGATGATCATATTTCATACGGCTTTTTCATATAAATCATGTAACTTGTTGTGAGTAAGATGATCTCTTTGAGAGGTTCTGATATTTGTCTGTGTTATAGTAGATAAATATCTGTAATACTGGTGAGTGAACTATTTATATAATTCCATGGTTAAGTTGTATTTATTAAGATTAAAAATAAATTGCATTTGTGTCATATTTGTCTTTATTGATATGAATTGCTTGAATATCAAGAATAGTAAAAGATAAAAAGGTATTAAAATTTAAATATAATAAATTTAAATAATCTTTTAATCTTGAAATAAAGCATTAATCTAGTTAGTATTGCATTGTAATCTATAGAATAAATGTGGTGACACACAGTTTTTTAAATTGATAATCTATCCTAAACTATGAAAAAACTATTTCGCTTATTCTTAATCCTGTTTCTAGGATTAGTGCCTATGATGTCGATGGCACAGTTGACTTTTAAAGGAGAACTTCGTCCACGTACTGAGTATCGTCACGGTTTAAAGTCATTATTTAATTCTACAGATGATGCTGCTTTATTTACCTCTCAGCGCACACGTCTTAATTTAAACTATAATGACTCAAAATTTCGTGTTGGATTGTCGTTGCAAGATGTTAGAGTTTGGGGCGATGTTGCACAGCTTAATATGTCTGATAAAAATCAATTAATGCTTCACGAAGCTTGGGGCGAAATGATTTTTAATGAAGATTTATCTTTAAAAGTTGGTCGTCAGGAATTAGTTTATGATGATTCAAGAATTTTGGGCAATGTAGGATGGGCACAACAGGCCAGAAGTCACGATTTGGCTTTGTTAAAGTGGAATACCGATGAAAAAGGTCAGTTCCACCTTGGTTTAGCAGTTAATAACGATTCAGAGGGTTTAAAAAAGGCATTATATACTACAAATTATAAAAACATGCAGTTTGCATGGTACAACCGCAAGAGTGATCAATTCGATTTTAGCTTGCTGTTTATGAATGTTGGTATGCAGACAGATGCTGATGCTTCTACTGAAGTTGATTTGGAGTCAAGATACAACCAAACTTTTGGTACAATTCTAAATTACCGTCCGGGTAAAGTTTCATTCACAGGTTCAGTGTATGCTCAATCAGGAGAACATGTTTCTGGTAAAGATTTAAGCGCTCACATGTTTAACGTAGGAATGAAGTTTCCTATTGGTGCAGGTTGGAAAGGCAATGTTGGTATGGAAGTTCTTTCTGGATCAGACTATGATGTAGCGACCAAATCTATAGTTGGAACAAATGATATTGAATCATTTACCCCATTATTTGGGACCAACCATAAATTCAACGGTCACATGGATTATTTCTATGTTGGAAACCACATTGGTAATGTAGGTCTTCAGGATATTTATGGTGGTGTAAACTATGGGAAAGACAAGTTCTCATTTGCTACTGCTGTTCACTTATTCTCTTCACAGGCTGATTTGTATAATGGAGCAGCCAAGCAGGACAAGTATTTAGGTACTGAGATTGATCTTTCTGTTGGTTATAAATATTCTAGCAATGTAATGTTTCAGGCAGGTTACTCTCATCTATTTGCAACCGATTCTATGCAAGCATTAAAAGGTGGTGATAAAGATGAAACTCAGAACTGGGGATGGGTAATGATTGTTTTTACTCCTGATTTCTTGAAAAAATAATGCCAAAAGCAAACCCTATATTTCTAAACTTTTGCTAATGAGAAAACTATTCAAATTTCTAACACCACCTCCACAATGGAAACTTCCGGTTTTGGTGTCTCTGGGAATATTTGTTGGACTTGGCTTTTATGTACTCTACCTTTCAAAGGCAGCATCATACTTGTCCGACAATCCTGAGACTTGCGTGAACTGTCATGTTATGGCTCCGCAATTTGCCACATACCAACACAGTTCCCATCGCGAAGTAGCTACTTGTAACGATTGTCATGTTCCGCATAACAATGTTTTCAACAAGTACTTCTTTAAGGCTAAAGATGGCTTGCGACATGCAAGTATGTTTGCCCTGCGAATGGAACCGGAAGTAATCTTTATTTTGGAGGAAGGCAAGAAGGTAGTTCACAACAATTGCATTCGTTGCCATAGTCAAACGCTGACTGATCCAAAACTAGCCGCACAGGTGCCAAATCATGGCCATAACACACAAGATCGCGTGTGTTGGGAATGTCACAGAGAGGTGCCTCACGGAAGGGTAAATAGTTTATCGAGCGTTCCAAACGCCAGAGTTCCATTGCCTGAAAGTCCGGTGCCAGATTGGTTGCAAGAATATATGAAAGAATCAAAATTAGAAAACGAATAAAACCTAAATACTAAAGCATATGAAACCAATACAAGAATCTGTAGGCAAAAAACCAATGTTGGGATGGGCTATCTTCCTGGTAACATTGGTGGTTGTATTTCTACTTGGATTGTTAGCTTCATCAATAATGGAACGTAGAGCAGAATCAGTATTTGCTTACACTCCTCAAGTAAAGCACGATCAGTGGGAGCCACGCAACGAAGTTTGGGGACAAAATTTCCCAAGAGAATTTGAAACCTATTACGAAACAGAAGATACTACATTCCGCAGTAAATACAACGGTAGTGCTATGATTGACATGTTAGAAGTTGATCCTAGATTAGTTGTGCTTTGGGCTGGATATGGTTTTTCTAAAGACTATAACCAAGGTCGTGGTCACTATTATGCAATTAGCGATCTTCAAAACTCTTTGCGAACAGGTGCCCCAAAAAATGATAATGATGGACCTATGCCATCAACATGTTGGACATGTAAAAGTCCTGATGTACCTCGTTTAATGAACGAAATTGGTGTTGCTGAATTCTACAAAGGAAAATGGGCAGGAAAAGGACACGAAATTGTAAATCCTATTGGATGTGCTGATTGTCATGATGCTGAAACTATGAACCTAAGAATTTCTCGTCCTGCTTTAATCGAAGCTTTCGATCGTCAGGGAAAGGATATCAACAAAGCAACTCATCAGGAAATGCGTTCATTAGTATGTGCTCAGTGTCATGTTGAGTATTATTTTGATAAGAAACGTGTTGAAGGAGCTAATTATCTGACTTTACCTTGGGATAAAGGAATGAGTGTTGAGGCTATGGAAGAGTATTACGATGAAATTGAGTTTAGCGATTGGACTCATAAATTGAGTAAAGCTCCAATGTTGAAAGCTCAGCATCCTGGATACGAGGTTTATATGAAAGGTATTCATGCTGATCGTGGTGTTTCTTGTGCTGATTGTCATATGCCATACAAATCTGAAGGTGGACAGAAATTTACGGATCACCATATTCAATCTCCTTTGAATAATGTTTCCAATTCATGTCAGGTTTGTCACCGTGAGGAGACTGATAAGTTGATTCAGAATGTATATACTCGTCAGGATCAGATTATTGAAAACCGTGATAAATTAGAAGAATTATTGGTTCGTGCTCATGTTGAAGCTGCAAAAGCTTGGGAATTAGGTGCTACCGAAGAGGAAATGAAATCTGTATTGATGAATATTCGTCACGGACAATGGCGTTGGGATTATGCAGCGGCATCTCATGGTGGATCTTTCCACGCTCCAACTGAAATTGGACGTGTGATTTCTACAGGTATTGTTAGTGCTCAAGAGGCAAGAATATCATTGGCAAGAATTTTCGCTAAATATGGATTTAACGAAGAAGTTGCTTATCCAGATATCGCTACGAAAGCTAAAGCTCAAAAATTCATCGGTATTGATGTTGAACAAATGAAGAAGGATAAAGAAGAATTTAAGAAAAATCTTCTTCCTGAGTGGGAAAAGAAAGCAAAAGAGCGTGAAAGTACTTACCAAGTGAAAATGTAAGAAAATATTTCATTCTAAATAGATGATTAATTTGATATGCCACTCAATTTGGGTGGCATATTTCTTTATATTTAAATTGTTAACGTGTTTTTCCTTTGCTTAAATCCTTTGGATTCAAACTAATTATCTAATGCCTAAATCAATATGAATAAAAATACAAAACCCTTATGGCAATCACCTTGGGGATATGCTGAGAGTTTTATGCTGGCTTTTGGCTTGCTTTTTATTGGATTTTCTCTTGAGTTTACTGTTGGTAGTGCGTCTTTTGGTTCAATCATATTTCCTCAAAATTTGATATTAGGAAGTGTTTATATTTTATTAATTGCTCTTGTTTATGTTCTAATCAGGAAAAAGCCAGTATTTAAATTCTTTTCTGGAATTCCTGCTTCTATCGGGGCAATTGCTGGTTTAACTATTTTGGTAGTGATCATGGGGATTACTCCTCAAATTCCTATGGCGAGTAAAGGGATTGTAAGTATTCTGGCATTTAATCGATTAACAACTTCCATCCCTTTTTTGTTGATCAATTTTTATTTGCTTTTCGTTTTAGGAATGGTAGTTATGCAAAAATTATTTCCCTTAAAGTGGAAAAACTGGGGATTTATATGCAGCCATTTAGGATTGTGGATTACCGTTTTTGCTGCAGGATTAGGATCTGGAGATTTGCAGCGGCTTCGTATGGATTTGAACGAAAATCAAATTGAAGGAAGAGCTTATGATGATAAAGGAAACTATTTGGAATTGCCATTGGCTATTAAACTGAACGATTTTAGAATTGACGAATTTCACCCCAAATTAGCTGTTGTCGATAATACAACAGGAATGCTTTACGAAGCCAGTAAGCCTTCTATGATTATGATAGAAGATGGTTTAAAATGTAAACTTCACGATTGGGAAATTATTGTTGATGATTTTTTTGTAACATCGGGTCGGGCAGGAGACCGCTATTATTCTCTTGTTGATTTTGGTGCGGCTCCAGCTGCAAAGGTGAGCGTTGTGTCACATGCTAAGGATACCATTACAGGATGGATTAGTTGCGGTAGCTTTAATCGACCTCATGAGTCTTTAAAGATTGATGACCGATTCTCATTGCTGATGACTGTGCCAGAACCTAAAAAGTTCTCCTCGGAAGTTAGTATTTACACTCCCGATGGGCAAAAGCAGGAACAAACTTTGGAGGTGAATAAACCATTCACTGTTAACGGCTGGAAAATATATCAATTAAGCTACGATGAAACAATGGGAATTTATTCCACCAAAAGTATTGTAGAGGTGGTGAAAGACCCTTGGCAAGTATTTGTGTACATCGGTGTTTTTATGATGATGATTGGTTCGATATATATGTTTTGGCGTGGCAATAAAGTGAAAAATGAAAAAACGCTTACTGGTGTTTCAAATTAAAATTTGTTTTAATCGTTGTATTTAAAGTTTTGACTAATGATATGGAATCATTTTTTATTGGCGGCAGGTCTTAGTGCAAGTACATGGTTGCTGGCCGTTTTCATTCCCAAACGAGAATTAATTAGAAACGCATTGGTACTATTGGGAATAGCAAGTATTGCCTTTTTTATAGGATTTTTATGGATTAGTTTGGAACGACCTCCATTGAGAACCTTAGGTGAAACTCGTTTGTGGTATTCATTGTTTCTGCCTGTAATTGGATTTTTAACCTATTGGCGCTGGCGCTACAATTGGATGCTGTATTACAGTTTGGGCTTATCCTTACTATTCCTTTTTATCAACTACTTGCATCCCGAAAATTTCTCTAAAACCTTAATGCCTGCTCTGCAGAGTCCGTGGTTTGTACCGCATGTAGTGGTTTATATTTTTGCTTATGCATTTTTGGCAGCATCATCCTTAGTTGCCATTCGTGGCTTGTATCAGGAATACAAAGGACAGCTTCAAGCCAAAATTATGCTCATGGCAGATAACTTGGTGTATTTAGGTTTTGCTTTTTTAACGCTGGGACTGCTTTTCGGAGCTCTGTGGGCAAAAGAAGCTTGGGGTCACTATTGGACATGGGATCCGAAAGAAACCTGGGCATTTATTACCTGGTTGGGTTATTTGGTTTACATTCATCGTCGATTCCAGATGCCTTCAAAATTTAAATCTTCTTTATGGATTCTTGCTTTGGCTTTTGTTGTATTATTGATTTGTTGGTTTGGAGTTAACTACCTGCCATCTGCACAATTTAGTGTTCATACCTATAGTCAGCAGACATAGGAGATATATTAAAATACAAAACGCCGCTTCGATCTGAAACGGCGTTTTTTTTATGTTTGTGCTAAAATATTATCCTTCAATCTTATGAAGAATCATTTTCTTAGCTACTTCAATTGCTTTTTCAAGTCCTTTTGGATCTTTACCCCCAGCTGATGCAAAAAATGGCTGTCCACCTCCGCCACCTTTAATTTCTTTGGCAGCTTCGCGAATAATGGCTCCTGCATTCAAATCATACTCTTTAACTAGATTATCCGAGAACATGATCGTGATGTTTGCTTTTCCATCCAAATCAGCACCCGAAATAAAAACAAGATTGTCAACTTCTCCTTTTAGTTGGAATGCGATATCTTTAATGTCACCAGCGCTGGCAACATTAATTGGTTCAGCAATAATATTAACATCATTCGTTACCGAGATATTTCCTTTCAAGTCATTCTTAACAATCTTCAAACGATCTTTAACAAAACCATCCAAATCCTTTTTCAAACCTGAATTCTCGTTCATTAAATCAGTAATGTTTTTAATCAGATTCTGATTTGATTTAAAGATGCGTTCAATATCTTTTAAGGTATTCAACTTATCGTTGATGAATTGTTCTGCTTTTACAGCTGTAATTGCTTCAATTCTTCTAACCCCAGCAGCAATTGCACTTTCCGAGGTAATTTTGAAATATCCAATCTGACCGGTAGCATTCACGTGCGTACCGCCGCAAAGTTCCACCGAATCGTTAAATTTAATAACACGAACCAAATCACCATATTTCTCACCAAACAAAGCCATTGCACCAAGATTGACAGCCTCGGCCATCGGAATATTGTTTTTTACTTCAATTGAAATATTTTCACGAATTTTAGCATTCACGATTTCTTCTACTTTAGCAATTTCTTCTTCCGTTAGTTTTTGGAAATGAGAGAAGTCGAAACGCAAATGATCAGCATTTACAAGAGATCCTTTTTGTTCCACATGCTCACCCAATACTTCACGAAGTGCATGGTGCATTAAGTGAGTTGCTGTATGGTTGTTTGCAATTAAAGTTCTTTTACTTTCACTAACAACTGCCTTAAATACTACAGTTGGATCTTTCGGTAATTCTTTGGCAAAATGAACAATTAAACCATGTTCTTTTTTGGTATCTATAATGGAGATTTTTTCTCCATTTGCTTCAATGTATCCGGTATCACCAGTCTGACCACCACTTTCACCATAAAAAGGAGTGATGTTAAAAACCATTTGGTATTGGTCTTTATCTTTCGAAGAAATTTTACGGTAGCGAGTAATCCTTACGTCGGTAGTTAAGTAATCGTATCCAACAAATTCTTCCACATCATCTTTTAAGATGTCAACCCAATCGCCTGTGTCTACAGATGTTGCGGAACGAGAACGATTTTTTTGAGCTTCCATCTCTTCGTCAAATTCTTTACGATTAATAACCAAATCGTTTTCTTTCAAAATCAATTCAGTTAAATCTAATGGGAAACCATAAGTGTCGTACAATTCAAAAGCTACTTTACCTGAAACAACTTTATAATCTTCCGATTTTGTTTTATCAATAATTTGATCCAAAAGGCGAATTCCGTTTTCAAGAGTCCGTAAGAAAGAGTTTTCCTCTTCCATAATTACCTTTTCAATTAAGTTTTGCTGTTTCGCCAATTCAGGGAAATGTTTTCCCATTACTTCAATAAGTACTAGAATTAAACGATACATAAATGGCTCTTTAAAGCCAAGAAAAGTATAGCCGTAACGAACAGCTCTTCTTAATATTCTTCTGATTACATATCCTGCTTTATTATTCGAAGGCAATTGTCCATCGGTAATGGCAAAAGCGATGGTTCTGATGTGATCAGAAATTACTCTGATTGCAATATCAATATCTTCGTCTTCACCGTATTTTTTATCGCTCATTTTTGCGATAGTTTGAATAATTGGCTGAAATACATCTGTATCGTAGTTTGATGTTTTTCCTTGCATAGCCATGCACAAACGCTCAAATCCCATACCTGTATCAACATGTTGATGAGGCAAGGCTTCTAAAGAACTATCAGCTTTACGGTTGTATTGCATGAAAACAAGGTTCCAGATTTCAATTACCTGAGGATGATCTTGGTTTACCAAATCACGACCGGCAACTAATTTTCGTTCTTCATCACTACGCAAATCGACATGAATCTCGGAACAAGGTCCACAGGGTCCTGTATCACCCATTTCCCAGAAATTATCTTTCTTATTTCCATTTATAATTTGTTCGATAGGAAGAAATTTAGCCCACAATTCGGCAGCTTCATCATCACGACCTAACTTATCATCATCACTTCCTTCGAAAACAGACGCGTACAATCTCTCTTTTGGAAGTTTATATACCTCGGTAAGAAGCTCCCATGCCCAATTAATAGCATCTTCTTTAAAGTAATCACCAAACGACCAGTTGCCCAACATTTCAAACATTGTGTGATGATAAGTGTCGTGGCCAACTTCCTCTAAATCGTTGTGTTTTCCCGAAACTCGCAGACATTTTTGAGAATTGGCAATTCGCTTGTACTTGATTGGTGTATTACCAAGGAATATATCCTTAAACTGATTCATACCAGCATTGGTGAACATTAAAGTAGGATCATCTTTAATAACCATTGCTGCAGAAGAAACTGTTTTATGCTGTTTTGAGGCAAAGAAATCCAAAAATGCCTGTCTAATTTCGTTAGAATTCATCTGTTATTATGTTTTATACCAATGTGATTTGTATTCCTAGCTTGCAAAGTTAGATTATTTCCTTAATTTTGTTAGCGGCAGAGAGAAAAAGTTTAGGCTTTTTCAGTTAATTCAATTTAAAAACATTACATGGCGAAGACTAAGTATCAGTTTAACCCAGAGTCTATTAGTTATGAAAAAGTAGAAGTTAATTTTAAAACGAAAATAATTAACGTTTTAAAGCACATGGCTTCGAGTTCAGTACTTGCAATTGTTATGGTTGTGGTATTGTTCTATTTTTTCGGTTCCCCCAAAGAGAGATCTCTTATCCGAGAAAACCAACAATTAATTACCCAGTACACTCGTCTTAATTCAGAATTGGTAAAACTTCAAAACGTTTTAACCGATCTGGAGCAACGGGATGATAACATTTACCGAGTGATTTTTGAGGCAGAACCAATTCATTCAAATATTCGAAAAGCTGGTTATGGAGGTGTGAATCGCTACAGTAATTTGGAGAATTTGGAAAATTCTGAATTGGTTATTTCCACCAATAAAAAGATTGACCGTATTGCTAAATCGATGTACGTTCAAACCAAATCTTACGACAGCGTTGAGGAGATGGTGAAAAACAAGTTTACCATGTTAGCGTCCATTCCCGCTATTATGCCTATTGCCATAAAAGATTTTGGAAGAATATCATCAGGTTATGGTTGGAGGATTCATCCAATTTATAAAACCCGTAAATTTCATGATGGAATGGATTTTAACGGAACTATCGGCACACCTATTTATGCTACAGGTGATGGTGTTATCAGCTATAAAAATACCGAAAGAGGATACGGTAAAAAAATTGTTATCGATCATGGGTATGGGTATAAAACGGTTTATGCTCACCTTAACGATTACAACGTTAAAAAAGGACAAAAGGTTAGACGTGGAGAAGTCATTGCATTTCTTGGAAATACAGGCTCGTCAACCGGACCACACATCCATTACGAAGTAAGAAAAAACAATAAGACAATCGATCCAATCAACTATTATTTTAACGATTTAACAGCCGATGAATACGACAGTATGGTTGCTTATGCTGCTAACACTGGTCAAACAATGGATTAGTTCTATCGTAATAAAATAGGGAAACATAAAAAAGTGGCACGGGAATTATTATTTCGTGCCATTTTATTTGTTACTTTAGGTGATAGATAAATCTAAATTGTTCATTTTCATTCAATTTATCGGGCTTGTAAAATCTAAATCGTAGCGTCAGTGCCTTACAAAGAAAAAAAAATCGAAAAACTATATTACGCAATTGGCGAAGTAGCTGATATGTTTCAAGTAAACACATCTTTGATTCGATTCTGGGAAAAGGAATTTGATATTATTAAACCCAAGAAGAATAAGAAGGGAAATCGATTTTTTACCCAAGCAGATATCGAGAATTTCCATTTGATATTTCATTTGGTAAAAGAACGGGGAATGACTCTTAAAGGAGCTCAGCTTAAGCTGAAAGAAAACAAGGAGGATACAGAGAATAATTTTGCCGTTGTTACTCGATTGCAAGAAATCAAAGATCTGCTTCTTGAGATCAAAGAACAATTATAATCACTAAATTTTATTGAAATTGAAAGTAAGAGATATTGTTTCATCAATTGAGGAAATGGCTCCTTTGACTTATCAGGAATCATATGATAATGCAGGTTTGCTTATTGGAAGCTATGATTCGGATGTTACAGGTGTACTTATTTGTTTGGACGTAGTAGAAAGTGTGGTTGAAGAAGCGGTAAAAAAAGGAGCTAATTTAATTATTGCTCACCATCCGATTGTTTTTAAAGGTCTGAAACGTTTTAATGGGAATAACTATGTGGAAAGAACAGTAATTCTAGCCATTCAAAATAATATTGTCATTTATGCTGCACACACGAATCTAGATTCTGTAAAAGGTGGTGTTAGCGATCGTATTTGTGATTTAATTGGTCTTCAAAATAGAAGGATTCTTTCTCCAGTTAGTGAAGATCTTTATAAGTTGATTACCTTTGTGCCAAACGACTATGCTCAGAAAGTTAGAGATGCTTTATTTGAAGCAGGCGCTGGAAGTATCGGGAATTACGATTCCTGCAGTTTCTCTAATGAAGGGGAAGGAAGTTTTCGAGCAAATGATGGTGCAAACCCATTTGTTGGTGAAATAGGAAAAGTACATCAAGAAAAAGAAGTAAGAATTGAAACTGTTTTTCAGAAGCATTTAAAAGGTAAAGTTCTTGCATCTCTTCTAAAAGCTCATCCTTACGAAGAGGTTGCTTTTGATCTTTATCAGCTTATAAATGATAACAATCAAGTAGGATTAGGGATGATTGGTGAACTTGCAGCACCAGAAGAACCACTTTTATTCTTAAAAAGAATAAAGGAAATTTTTGGATCGGCTTGTATTAAACATACCGATATTAGTAAAAAAGAAATCAAAACCGTTGCAGTATGTGGAGGGAGTGGAAGCTCTTTATTACCCAGGGCTATCAGCCAAAAGGCTGATGTTTATGTGTCTGGAGATTTTAAATATCATGAGTTTTTTGATGCCGAAGGCAAGATAATAATTGCCGATATCGGACATTATGAAAGTGAACAATTTACGAGAGATATTTTTTATGAGATAGTTACAAAAAAATTCCCTAACTTTGCGGTTTATATTTCAGAGATAAATTCGAATCCAATAAATTATTTGTAAAACATATGACTACACAAAATCCAAAGGCTTCAGATTTTAAGGATATTTCAGTAGAAGAAAAATTACGCACAATGTATGAAATGCAGTGTGTTGATTCTGAAGTAGACCAAATTAGAACGCTAAGAGGAGAGCTTCCGTTAGAAGTTCAGGATTTGGAAGATGAAATCGCTGGTCTAGATACTAGGATTGCCAACCTAAACAATGAAGTAAAAGATTTGGTTGAAACTGTTGCGAAGAAAAAACAAGAAATTAAAGAAGCAGGATTACTGATTAAAAAGTATGAAGCTCAACAAATGAATGTTCGTAACAATCGTGAATTTGATTCTATTTCAAAAGAAATTGAATTTCAGAATTTAGAAATTGAATTGTGCGAAAAGAGAATTAAAGAATTTACTTCGGAAATAGCCAACAAAAAAGCTGTTATTGAAAACTCAGATAAAGTTTTTGCTGATAGAAAAGTTGATTTGGAAGGCAAAAAAAGTGAGCTTGATGCAATTGTATCGGAAACTCAAATAGAGGAAGAAAAACTAGTTGAACAATCTGCTTCATTTAGAAAAAAAATAGAGCCACGTTTATTAACAGCTTATGCTCGAATTCGTTCAAATGCAATAAATGGTCTTGCAGTAGTAACTGTTGAGCGTGATGCATGTGGTGGTTGTTTTAATAAAATTCCACCTCAGCGT
>JBFFMG010000057.1:0-14173 GCA_041554215.1 Labilibaculum sp. | reverse complement strand
GGAAGTTCCAGAAGAAGAAAGGGCCAAAAAAGTAAATAAATTCTTATTGTGGATTTTTTGTGCAGGTATCATCTTCCTGTTTAAATTTGTATTAGTTCAGAATAACTCCGCAAAAAGAGAATCCCCCAAACAATTAAATGCTTGAGGGATGATATATATAGGTTTTATTAAGACTTAATTGTACATGCTTTCTCTTTGCTCTTTAATTTTATCACTCGAAATATAATCGTCATAATCCATTAATTTATCAATGATTCCATTTGGAGTTAATTCAATAACACGGGTTGTAATTGTTTGAATAAATTCGTGGTCATGAGAAGACATCAATATGGTACCACTAAAGCTGATTAATGAATTATTGAACGATTGAATGGATTCCAAATCCAGGTGATTGGTTGGCGTATCTAAAACTAAAAGATTGGCATTTTTCAACATCATTCTTGAAACCATGCAACGAACTTTTTCTCCTCCTGAAAGAACATTTGCTTTTTTGTAAATATCTTCACCAGAGAAAAGCATTTTGCCAAGGTATCCTCGAAGGTAAACTTCGCTGGTATCGCTTGAGTATTGAGCAAGCCAATCGATTAGAGTAATTGGCTCTTGGAAGAATTCATTATTGTCTATTGGTAAGTAGGCAGGAGTAATTGTAACTCCCCACTCATAATTTCCTTTATCTGCTTTTTCTATTCCGTTAATAATATCGAATAGAGCCGACATGGCGCGTGGATCTCTGGAAAGGAAAACTACTTTTTCACCTTTTTCGATGGTGAATTCAACATCTTTAAATAAAACTTCACCATCTAAAGTTTTACTTAAGCCTGAGCACGAGAAAATTTTATCACCAGCTTCACGTTCCTGCTGAAAAATGATACCTGGGTAACGACGAGTAGAGGCTTGAATGTCTGCGATGTTCAATTTCTCGATCATCTTTTTTCGAGAAGTTGTTTGCTTCGATTTGGCGACATTGGCACTAAATCGGGCAATAAATTCCTGAAGTTCTTTTTTCTTCTCTTCAGCCTTTTTGTTTTGCTGAGATTGCTGGCGGGCAGCTAATTGACTTGATTCGTACCAGAAGCTATAGTTACCAGAAAACATTTGAACTTTTCCAAAATCGATATCAACAATATCTGTACATACCGAATCCAGAAAGTGACGGTCATGCGATACCACAATAACAGTATTTGCAAAGTTGGCTAAGTAGTTTTCCAGCCACATTACTGTTTCAAGATCAAGATCATTGGTAGGCTCATCAAGAAGTAAGTTGTCGGGGTTTCCAAAAAGAGCTTGTGCCAATAATACACGTACTTTTTCTTTACCACTTAATTCTTTCATTAATTTATAGTGAAGAGCTTCTTTAATGCCTAAACCACTCAATAATTCGCCAGCACCACTTTCAGCATTCCATCCGTCCATTTCTGCAAATTGCTCTTCCAGTTCCGATGCTTTAATTCCATCAGCTTCTGAAAAATCAGGTTTTGCATAAATATTATTTTTTTCTTGCAATACAGCCCACAATTCAGAGTGGCCCATAATTACTGTATCTAAAACTGTAAATTCATCAAATTCATAGTGATTCTGCTTTAAAACTGCCATTCTCTCACCTGGTTCCATCGTTATTGATCCTGTTGTTGAATCTAACTCACCAGAAATGATTTTTATTAAGGTAGACTTACCAGCACCATTAGCACCAATAACTCCATAGCAGTTCCCAGGAGTAAATTTTATATTAACATCCTGAAAAAGAGGTTTTTTACCAAATTGAATAGATAAATTTGAAACTGAAATCATACACTTATTTCCTTTAATTATTAAGGGTGCAAAATTAGTGATTTTTTATTTAGATCTAATTCAATTGAGTGATTAAGTTTTCGGTAATTTTTAAGGAAGTGAAGTCTAAAAATAAATAATTTAGTTTGAACTCAATTCATTGGATAGAATAGCTGTGATTTCAGTCGTATTTTCGGCAGCAGGAATGGTGAATCGGAAGCTTGTTCCAACATTTAAAGTACTCTCTACCCAAATTTCACCTCTGTTTTGCTCAATAAATTGTTTGCAAAGTAGCAGGCCTAATCCATTGCCTTTTTCACCTTTCGTTCCTAAATGAGACTCTGAATTGTCAAATTCAAAAATATGTGAAATTTGATCTTCTGATATTCCTATTCCATTATCTTTTATCCATATCTCGATGAAATCATCTTTTTGCTTCGCACCTATAACAACAATTCCTCCTGATGGAGTAAACTTTAATGAGTTGTTAATCAAATTACGAATTACGGTATCCAGCATTTGACGATCGGCGAATACAAAAACGGTCTCATTAAGTAGTAATTGAAGATGTATGCTTTTCTGTTTTGCTACACTTGAATAGGTTTGAAGATTACTTTCTAAAAGAGGTTTTAGTGAAAGAATTGCTGGGTTATATGGCAGTTTTCCAGATTGATTCAACGACCAGGACAAAAGATTATCAGTTAAACTCAATACATTGTTAATGCATTCTTCCATATCGTTGCTACTCTCTTCAAGTAGATGATATTTTTTTTGCTGAACAAATATTTTAATTAGCTGTGCAAGGTTGTAGACTGATGCTAGAGGAGAACGAAGGTCGTGCGAAATAATTTGAAACAATCTGTTTTTTGTTTTATTGGAATCTAGTAAAGCTTCATTTTTTCGATCTAAAAGAGTTTTATGCCACTGAATCTTTTCATTTTGCAATTGCAGTAATCGATTTGTATTTTTCTTTCTATAGTAAGAACGGACAATAAAAATTGCATAGCCAAGCAGTAAAATCAATATTACAAACAGACCATTTCGTTCTAACATTCTACTTTTATTCTCTTTTTCCAATAAAGTAATTTGCGTTTCTTTCTTTTCCGATTCGTATTTTTCTTGAATCTCGGCAATTTGTTTCAGATTTTCATGATTGAAAATGCTGTCTTTTAGTTGTTCATAATCAACAAAATAGTGCAATGCGCTATCGGCTACATTTAAATGTGTGTAAATTCTAAACAGTGCTTCATTACAATCTTTTTGATATTCAATATTGTTGGTCTCTATTGCTAATGCACGAGCTTTTTTACGATATTCTAATGCTTTTTGATAATTTTTTTGTGCGTAAAAAATATGTGCCAGACTATTAAGAGTCGATATTATTAGGTTTTTGTTCCCAATTTCTTCTTTCAGTTCCAGACTCTGATTTAGGTATTCCAAGGCAAGTGGGTATTGCCCCATTTCCATGAAGCATGAGCCGATATTGTGATAGGTTTGGGCGAGTTGGTATTTGTTGGGTTCGACTTTTAAAACATCAAGATTGTTTTTATAATAACTTAATGCTTCTTGGAAATTATTTTGAATGGATAATATGTTGGCAATATTAGTATTTGATAAATAAAGTGATGAATTTAAGTTGTTTGTCGAACAGATCTCAGCTGATTTTTTGTAGTAACTTAGGGCTTTATTATAGTCTTTTAGATGTTTATATACAACACCTATGTTGCTGTTTAATAATAATAACATCTTTTTGTTATTTTTCTTCTCAAAATACTTTAAACAGGAAAAATAGTCTTGTAGAGCAAGATTAAGTTTTTCATTTTTCCGATGAATAATCCCTCTATTGAGTAACGTTTTATATATTCCAACTGAATCATTTGTTATTGCATACTTTTTTAAAGCTCTGGCGTAAATATTGTAAGCTTTATCATACAGTCCTTTTTTATCATGTATTAAACCAATCCTAATTAAAGCATCACCAGCACCTGAATTATTATTGTTAGCTTCTGCAAGTTTTAGACATTCTTGAGAATAGAGTAAAGCTACTTCAGGCTGTGTTCTGTAGTTTTTACCCGTCCAGTCGTTTAAAAATTCAATTTTTGAGTTGATATCTTGAATGGAATCTAATTTTTTCTCTATAAGCTCAACTTTTTGTCCAAAAATAATTGGACATTGAAGAGTGAAAAAAAGAATAATAATTAGTTTTTGCATCCTACAGGAATAAGCATTTAAATTAACAAAAGCTAAGGTAAAAAAAAGAGTGATAATAATGTTCTTCAATGATGAATAAACTTGTTTGCAACCTAAATAGAATTGATTGCAATTGTTTTTCTGCATAAAAAATTAGTTGCTAAAATGTAGTTTCTAAACTAACAAATTACATATTGTTAAACATATGAAAAATGAGTGACTTTAAATAATTTCTATTTAGAGTCACTCACTTTTAAAATCCAGTTAATCGTTATACTTCATCTTCAGCATCATCATAATTAACATCTGTACCCTTGTAATTATCGGGATCAGAGCTACCACCATAAATCAAATTAGTTTCTTCGTTTGAAAGTTGTTCTTCATGTAAGTTCATAATAAAATATTTAGTATTGTTAAATGCTAAATATATATATTGTAGTGTATTACAAATTAAATTGCAAGTTGAATTATTCTAAATAGGAGGTTATTTTTAAGGAATCTAAAATAAAATTTCCTATAAAAGGATAAAAAAATGACATATCTGGATATTAGTCTTATCCAGATATGTCATGTATAAAATAAAATTAATTCAGAACTTGTCTCCGAAAAAATATAATTTTAGAATAATTACGTTACAGGTTTAATATCCTGCAGCTATACAGCACCTTCTTCTGCATCATCATAATTCACATCAGTACCCTTATCATTAACAGGGTCGCCTAGTGAAGAATCTACAACAACTGCTTCCTTCACAATCATACTCACTTTTCTGATCTCTTCAGTAGGTCCTTGTTTCAAAGGAACTGCAAATTCAACAATATCCGTTTCTAACGAACCGTTAGTGGTTACAGTAGCTGTTACTGACCATACTTTTTTTCCATCTTTTACAATAAGTCCTTGTTCTATAGAACTAAGTGCATAGTCCTTTGGTAAAGAAACTACGGAGTTAAGAGTGTAAACTTCGGTTGATGCTGATTTAGTAAGGTTTACGAAGGGTTTAAATAGTTTCATTAGTTAATTGTGTTAGTTTAATTTCTTTTAATGAATGAAATTAACAATATCTCTTTAAAGATCAAATACAATTAACAGATAAAACTTGAGTATGGATAAAATACAAAAGGATTCCTATTGTAAATAAGAATCCTTTTTTAGTATGTAATATTCGAAGCTATTAATTAA
Source organism: Labilibaculum sp. (assembly GCA_041554215.1). Lineage (GTDB taxonomy): Bacteria > Bacteroidota > Bacteroidia > Bacteroidales > Marinifilaceae > Labilibaculum. Next base: position 9,037 of record JBFFMG010000057.1, on the reverse strand, counting down.
TGATATTTTTAATTTCTTTTAATTCAGCTGCTTCAAAATGCAAATTTTCAACAGACTTGATGTTTTGATCCAATTGATTCACAGAACTAGCTCCAACCAATACCGAAGTAATTCGTTCATCTTTTAGTAACCAGGCAATTGCCATTTGAGCTAAACTTTGTCCGCGCTTTTCTGCGATTGCATCCAGAGCTTTTATTTTTGCAATTACTTTTTCAGTAATTTGATCTTTCTGCAAAAAACCATGAGCTTTAGCCGCTCTTGATCCTTCAGGAATTCCTTTCAAATATTTATTGGTCAACATTCCTTGTGCCAAAGGAGAGAAGGCAATGCCACCAATTCCATCTTCTTCCAAAACATCTAACAACCCATTTTCAACCCAACGCTCGAACATTGAATATTTTGGTTGATGAATAAGGCAGGGAGTTCCCAGTTCACGCAATATTCTTGCTGCTTCACGGGTCTGATCAGCACTATAATTTGAAATACCTACGTACAATGCTTTTCCTTGACGAACAACATGATCCAAAGCTTTCATTGTTTCCTCAATTGGCGTGTTTGGATCCGGACGGTGAGAATAGAAGATATCGACATAATCAAGTCCCATTCTTTTCAAACTTTGGTCTAAGCTCGAAATCAGATATTTTCGGGATCCCCAATCGCCATATGGTCCCGGCCACATTCCATATCCGGCTTTGGTCGAAATGATCATCTCATCACGATATTGCTTTAAGTCTTCCTTCAAAATTTTTCCGAAATTTTCTTCAGCAGAACCAGCTGGTGGTCCATAGTTATTGGCCAAATCGAAATGTGTGATTCCACGATCGAAGGCATGGAAAATAATTTGTTTGAATTCATCATAGACATCTACATGTCCGAAATTGTGCCACAAACCTAAAGATATTGCTGGCAGTAATAAACCACTTCGCCCACATCTGCGGTAGGGCATATCCTTATATCTGTCTTCTGATGCTTTGTACATATTTCGCTCCTTAATTATTTGAAATGTGAAGATAGCAAGAAATGTTTAAATAGGAGAGAAGCAGAATTTAGTTAACACCAAATTAACATTAAAATAAGTCTTTCAATATGGTTCTTTTCAACAACATTTTCTTTAGCGATACAAGCGAACCTGGCTGTGTTTTAATTTTATGCTTAAATCTGTTTGGAAATTATTCCATTTTATGGAAGACAAGTTTGAAAGTAGTTTCGGGTTTAATAAAAGATAATGAAAATTAAAAACCACAGAAAATTCTGTGGTTTTTAATGTATAGAGTAAGATTTATAAATTTTATAATGCCTTTTTCAAGGAGAAAAAGAATTCAATACCTTCAGTCTTACGTTTTTTTACAAATATGCGTCCTTTGTGAAAGGCTACTGCATTTTTTACAATGGATAAACCTAAACCTGTACCGCCCATTTTTCTGGAACGCCCCTGGTCGCCACGGTAGAACCGCTCAAAAATGCGTGGAAGATGTTCTTCTTTAATTCCAACGCCATTATCGATAAGCGAGAAATAATGGTAATTTGTGTCTTCAAAATAATTTTTGATTTCAATTTTACATCCTTCTCCGGCATATTTGATCGAATTGTCGATTAAATTTCTAAAAATAGAGTCTAATAACTCCGAATTACCCTTAATTTTAAGATCGGCAGGGAAATCCAGTTCAATTTCCATTTTTGATTCTTCCAGTTTCAATTCAAAGTCGGAGAGCATTTCCTCAATCATTTCTTTTACATTCACCTCCTCGATGGTAAACAACTCGTTGGCTTCTTCAATTTTTGTTAAAAAGGAAATGTCTTGAATCAAATTTGATAATCGATTAATTTGCAAACAAGAACGTTCTATGAATTGTACTTTTTTCTCTTCGGGCATGGTAGGATTGTCCTTAATTGTTTCCAGAAATCCGGAAACGGCCGTTACAGGAGTTTTTAGCTCGTGAGCAATGTTTAAAGTCATTTCCTGCTTAATGGTTTTTTCATTTTCCGATTTCGTAATGTCGTTTACCGAGATTTCGAAATTTCCATCGGTAAAAACAACGACTTGAAACATGAACATTTTATGTCCGATTGAAATGTTTTTTTTCGTACTGATAATATCAACATTTGGAATGTAATTTGATTCCAATTCTTTGATGTTTGCATTAATAAAGTCGGTGATTTCAATTAATTCAGGGAGTTCGAAAAGTTCCTGATAGTTATGACTTGAAATGTGTGCCAAATAGTTGATGTAGTCAATAAAATGACTGTTCCAGAGAATTAGATTCTTATTTTTATCAAAGATGGCAACACCTTCCTGTGCAATTTGCAGGTGCATAATTAACTTTTCTTTTTCCTTGCTAAGTGCTTCAGTAGTTGTAGTTAATTTGCGGTAAATTTTCACAATCTGGTGACTGATTTCACCTAATTCCGTTTTTCCAAAATCCTCGTTAGGATCAATTTCTCTATTATGAGCTGCATTAATAGCAAATTTTCGAAGTTTCGCAATCGAATTTCCAAAATGCTCTGTGGCGTAAATTAGGAAAATTACGGTCACACCAAATAAGCCAAACAAAAAGTAAAAGAATAGGGTGTTTGCCTTTAAAAAGTCGAGAACACTTTCGTTGATCGGAAGAGCCGTTCGCACAAAATATTCGTAATAGTTTTTGGAATAGTAGTAATATGATTGTCCGGTAGAACCAGATAAGCGAATGTTACTTCCCTTTTGAGAATGTAATGATTTTTGTACCTCGGGACGGTTGATATGATTATCCAAACGATCCAGATAGTCGACATCCGAATCGTACACAACTTTACCTTTTGCCGTAATCACTGAAATCCTTATGTCTTTATCGGGCATTAAAGCCCGCAAAGTATCAACTTCCGAAAAATTAAGAGTTTTATTCAAAGCTTTTTTTCGAATTAACTCGTGTACCTGCTGTGTATAAATGTTCAGAGCATATTCTAGTTTTTCTCGTCGGTACAAACGTTCCTGATTGTATTGAAATCCGCCAATTAGCACAGAGAATATCAATACAATAATAAAGAAGAAAAAGAACAATCTCTTTTTGTATTTTGATCCAGATTTTTGAATGGGTTTTTGCATGAAATTATAGATTTGGGTCATCAATTTGTTCTAGCTTCGAAATAGTAACCATAGCCAGATTTCGTTTTAATAAATTTATGATATTCACCAATTTTTTTTCTTATTCGTCGTACATTCACATCTACTGTTCTGTCTCCAATAAAATTGTCGTTAGTCCAGATAATGCTCATTATTTCTTCTCTTGAATATATTCTTCCTGTATGGCTGATGAGCAAGCGGAGTATTTCGTATTCGGTTTTTGTTAAACCAATATCTTTACCGCCAATACATACTTTTTTAGATTCCGAGATCATTTTTAATTCTTCAAATTCAAAGATTGCATCTTCTTTTGAATCAGTAAAAACACGTTTGCAAATTACATTAATTCTAGCAATAATCTCTTTAATCGAAAAAGGTTTTGATACATAATCATCGGCTCCAGCATTAAAGCCAATAAGTTTATCTGCTTCGCTTGTTTTTGCTGTAATAAAAAGTATTGGTTTGGCTTTTAAATCGGGATTTCTTCTAATTATTTTTGCCAAATCGAGACCCGAAATTTCTCCCATCATAATGTCTAAAAGAAAGAAATCATAAGTCTGAAGTTCCAATTTTAAGGCTTGTTCTGCAGAGTTGGCAACATCTACATCAAATCCTTCCTGTTTAAGGTTGAACTGGAGAATTTCACATAAATCCTCTTCATCATCAACGACTAATATTTTTAAATCCTTCATGGTTTTCAATTAAAAAAGTTGAGTTTCAAGTTTTAGTAGTTCACCAACTTTTATCCTTTTTTATTGATCTTCTTCAGGCAATTCCTGATGTCGCAAATCAATTCCTTGCTGATAATAAATTGCTGCTTCGGCAATATTTGTTGCATGGTCGGCAACTCTTTCGATATTGCTAAGTATGCTATTGAAGTTTAGTAGATTGAAAATTTCGGTTGAATCATTCCCTTTCGGAGAATTTTTCCGAACCATTCGTTTTAGAATTTTTGATTGCATTTCATCTACAATCTCATCATTTTTAATGGTCCAGATTGCATACTCACGATCTCCATCTTCAAAGGAGATTAAAGCTTTCTTAACCATTTTTTCGCTCATCGAAAGCATGTTTAAGACAGAATCTTTGTGGTCGTTATGAATTGTGGGAGGATCCATTTTATGGAAAAACCGCATGATGTTATTCAGCTGATCACCAATTCGTTCGGCATGACCAATAATTCTAAAGTAGGAAACTAAAAGGCGTAATTCACTAGCCATTGGGTGTTGAAGTCCAATTGTTTGGATGATGTTATCGCTCATTTTTATTTCAAATTGATCAATTTTTACTTCATTCTTTTTAAAGGTGTCGATACGTTCTTTTTCAATTTCATGTAAGCCATTAGTTACGACTTCTTCTAGAATTTCAAATTGTTGAAAAAGCAGCGATTGCATTTTACCGAAATCAGAATTGAGTTTTTCAAATTTTTTATCTTTTTTGATTGACATTGTATATGAATTTGTTTTGTTAGTATGAGAATCGGGTAATTATTGAAAATCAACCAAATTTTCCCGTTAGGTATTCTTCTGTACGCTTGTCCTTAGGCATGGTAAACATTTGTTTGGTTTTACCATATTCTACCAATTCACCTAAATACATAAACATTGAATAGTCTGATATTCTTGCCGCTTGCGACATGTTGTGCGTAACCAAAACAATTGTAAAATCTTTCTTCAATTTTACCAAAAGGTCTTCTATTTTAGCCGTAGCAATCGGGTCTAAAGCAGAAGTAGGTTCATCTAATAGAATAATTTCGGGTGTGTAGGCAAGGGCTCTGGCAATACACAATCGCTGTTGCTGTCCTCCTGATAAAAATGTTCCTTTGTTGTGAAGAGCATCTTTTACCTCACTCCACAAACCAACTTCACGCAAAGATTTTTCTACGATTGCATCTTTTTCTTTTCTTTTCAATTTAATTCCATTTAAAAGATAACCAGCAATTACATTGTCGTAAATGCTCATGGTTGGAAATGGATTGGGGCGTTGAAAAACCATTCCAATTCTTCTTCTCAATAGAATAGGATTCATTTTGTAAATATCCTCTTCACCTAAATAAACAGAACCTTTGTTGTGCGTATCAGGATACAATTCGTGCATTCGGTTAATGGCTCGCAGCAAGGTACTTTTACCACAGCCAGACGGACCCATAATTGCCGTAATTTTATTTTTTGCAATTCCCGCAGTAACATCGTTAATGGAATATTTGTCACCACCATAGGAAACAGATAGTTTGTCGATGTTAATAATAGGAGATTCTATTTTTTCTATTGGGTTTTGCATCATGCTGTTGACTTTATTTGTTTTTTCCTGAACTTTTTCTTCAACTCTTTTTCCAACTACATTTTTTTCTAATACTGTACTTTCCATCTTTTTGCGATTGCTTTAGCAGTAAGGTTTAAACATAAAATCAAAATCAACAAGAACAAGGATGCACTCCAAATCATATCTACCAGATTTGGATCGTTATAAAATTCCCAAACCAATAAGGGAATCGCACTTGATGGTTCTGTAATATCTGTGTTGATGGCAGCACATCCCAATGCTGTTAACATTAAAGGTGCTGTTTCTCCTGCAATTCGGGAAATACCTAGAATTACACCGGTTAAAATACCACTAATACCCGATGGGAGAATTACTCTTAGCATGGTTTTGTGATAAGGAACACCTAAGGAAAGTGCTGCCTCTTTTAAGGTTTCAGGTATCATTTTTAAAGTTTCCTCTGTTGAGCGAACAATTGAGGGCAACATCATGATAGAAAGTGCGACACTACCAGCTAAGCCCGAAAAGCCACCGGTTATAGGTTTTACAATCCATATGTAGCCAATAACTCCAAGAACAATAGAGGGAACGCCTTGTAACATATCTACAATAAATCGAACAATACCTGGGAATTTTCCTTTCGAATTTTCAGCCAAATACATGCCGCAAATAATTCCCAACGGAATTGCTATTAATGAGGCCATGCCTACAATGATAAGTGTACCAACAATTCCGTTTGCAATACCTCCAGGAATAATCTCATTATTTTTCACCGCTACCATGGCTTCCATAGTATCTGGAGCAACTTTATAAAAGAAACTGATATTTATTTGCTTGTATCCCTTTTTTATTAATTCGAAAAGAATTAGGAAAAGAGGTACACTTGAGAGGAATGCCAAAAATATAAGTGTGTAAGTGAATAGCTTATCCTTAAGCAATCGTCCTTTTAGCTTAGCCTTTGATATTTGAGCAGATGTATTCATTCTATATATCTTATTCCGGCTAAGCCGATAATTTTTTCATGATTAATTTACCAAGGTAGTTTACAATACCAGTGATTATAAATAAGAGCAATCCTATTTCAACCAATGAGGTGTATTTTAAACCATCAGCTTCACCAAATTGATTGGCGATTAAACTTGCCATAGTATTTCCTAAATCGAAAATCCCTGTCGGAATTTTGTTGGAGTTACCAATAAGCATGGTTACTGCCATTGTTTCTCCAATAGCTCTTCCCAATGCAAGAATATACCCTGCAAAAATTCCAGAACCAGCATTGGGAATAATAACAGTTTTTACAACTTCGAATCGGGTAGCGCCTAAGGAGTATGCAGCTTCTTTTAAGCTGCTAGGAACCATCGAGATAACTTCCGAACCCAAGGAGGATGCGTAAGGTATAATCATGATTGCTAACACGATGGAGGATGTGAAAATTCCAAAGCCCTGAGCGTTTAGCCCTAAATCGATAATTATAGGGCGTAAAGCATAAAATCCCCACAAACCGTATACAACGGATGGAATTCCTGCCAACAGATCAATAACTGATCGTAAAAAGGATGGTAATTTGCCATTTTTGTAATATTCACCTAAAAATAACGAAATTGAGAAGGCGAATGGAAATGTTATGGCTAATGCCAGAATTGAAGTGACCAGTGTTCCAATGATAAAAGGGAGAGCTCCATAGGATTCTCGTCCTCGAGTAGGATTCCAGTCTGCAGAATAAATAAAACCAAAGCCAAATTCCTTAAATGAGGGAATTGACCCAATAAATAAGGTAGTTACGATTCCAATAGCAATTAATACTATTAAAACACCGCTGCCAATTAAGAGATACCGAAATATTTTTTCGCTGTTCATAAGCTTTGAACGATTCCTGTTAAAGTAAGAACTTGCTTCCAATTCAGTCTGGAGAACTTTTTATTTGTGAGAATAAAAAAATGGAAGCAAGTTCAATATTGTAATTAATCAGATTTTTAGTTTAATGATTTACCATTGTAGGTAACCGCACTTAAAACAGCTTTTGCTTTAGCTACTGCAGATTCAGGAAGTGGAGCGTAATGAACTTTTGTTGTTTCTTTTTGTGCATCCGAACCAATAACCCAATCAATTAATTTTATGGTTTGAACAGCTTGATCCTGACTTCTGTCATTATAGTTTTGTTCTTTGTAGATAAGCAACCAAGTGAAACTTGAGATAGGGTATCCATCAACAGCATCAGTATTTGTTAAACTAACGCGTGTATCGGCCGGCATTTCACCTTTTGCCGAAGCACTAACTGATTCCACAGAAGGTTTAATAAAGTTTCCTGACAGGTTTTGAAGGCTTGCTACTGGAATATCCTGTGCAAATGCATACTCCGATCCGATGTAACCAATTGCACCAACTGTTTGACTAATAGTTCCGGCTACTCCAGGATTTCCTTTTGCTCCAATTCCAACTGGCCATTGCAATGCTTTTCCTGTACCAATTTGTTCTTTCCAATCGGCACTTACTTTGCTCATGTAATCACTAAAAATGAAAGTTGTACCACTTCCGTCTGAACGATAAACAACTGTAATATCTAAGTCTGGTAATTCAACATCTGGATTTACAGCAGCAATTTTTGCATCATTCCATTTTGTGATTTTACCCATAAAAACACCTTCCATAAGTTCTGAGGTGAATTTTAATTCTGGTTTTCCAGGAAGATTATATGCGGCAACAACAGCACCTAAACAAGTAGGAATGTGAAGAACTTCACCTGGCATTTCGGCTAGTTTCGCGTCATCTAAAAATGCGTCACTTGCACCAAAATCAACAATTTTATCTTTCAGACTGCGAATTCCACCGCCTGATCCAATTCCACCATAGGTTACTAACAAATCTTGTTCTGAAGTGTAATTTTTGAAAATTTTATTATAAAATGGTTGAGGAAAAGTTGCTCCAGCACCAGTTATAGCACTTGCTTTTTCATTGGTTTTAGATTTTTCTTTTCCTGAGCCTCCGCAACCAGCCATAAGGGCAACTGCAATAATGGCAGTTAGAAGCAGTTGAAATTTTTTCATCTTTTTAGGATTTAGTTTGGAACTTTTGTTCACGTATTTATTAAAATATTTATATTTCACTTTTAATTGTAGAAGAGAAGTTAATTCTCCTTCTTTTGATATTACAATGTTATGAAGCTAGTATTACAGGAATGTTACAGTAATGTTAAATAATCGTTACATCTTATAAGTTACTGAATAAAAGAACATAAGCCTTGTTTTTTATTGATGTTATTTTGAAAATACATCTTTTTTAAGTGGAATATCATTCCGATTTAAGATTAAATAATTTATACGGTTGATGTCAAACCTCATTATTTTACTTTATGATTCGCATTTTCAAGAAAAAACTAATTATACATGAAAGCAGATTTTCAAAAAGTCGCAGAATTAATCCGGAATTCAAAATCGATGATTGCGTTTACCGGAGCTGGAGTTTCGGTTGAAAGTGGAATTCCTCCTTTTCGCGGACCGGAAGGACTATGGAGCCGATACGATCCGCAATGTCTTGATTTGGATTTTTTTCATTCTCACCCCAAAGAATCATGGACAGCCATAAAGTCTATTTTTTATGATTTTTTTGGGAAAGCAGAATTCAATCAGGCTCACAGAGTATTAGCTGATTTTGAGACAAAGGGACTGCTAAAGGCGCTTG
>JBFFMG010000056.1:0-14181 GCA_041554215.1 Labilibaculum sp. | reverse complement strand
GGCATGTGTGACAATAAGGGATTTTATATCCGTAATAACGAAACTACAAATTTCGAATTTGGAAGGTATTCTTTCAGAGAAAAAAAATAAACCAATCTAGTTTCTTGATGCAATAGTTAGTTAGTAATAGTAAGCAAAAAAGCCCCAACTTGGGGCTTTTTGTTTATATCTATGTGAGTTGAAAATTCAAGATTACTTCACTTTACTCCCTTTTATAGGTCGCGAAGTGTCTGGTAAAATCAAATTTAAGATAACACCAACCAAAGAAGCAAGACCAATTCCTGCCAAAGAAAAAGTTCCATATGAAATTTGTGCTCCACCAATTCCTACAGTTAATACAATAGAAATGATCACCTGATTTCTAGTTTTGCTGAAATCTGTCTTGGCATCAATTAGTGTTTTGATTCCAATGCTGGCAATCATACCAAATAACAATAGCATAATTCCACCCAATACTGCTTGTGGAATTGTTTTAAGGAATGCACTTACTTTTCCGATCAAAGAAAATACAACTGCAGTAATTGCAGCAATTCTCAATACTCTAGGATCAGTTACTTTAGTTAAAGCAATTGCTCCGGTTACTTCTGAATAGGTTGTATTTGGCGGTCCACCAAAAAATCCAGCGAAAGCTGTTGCAACACCATCACCCAACAGTGTTCTGTGCAATCCTGGATCTTTTACAAACTTCTTACCTGCCACTCCACCAATAGCATACATATCACCTACATGCTCTATAATTGGAGCAAATGCAACAGGAAGCATATATAATACTGCACCCCAATTTAATTCCGGACGCACAAAATCTGGCAAGGCAAACCATGCTGCATCTTGAATGGGTGTAAAATCAACTTTCCCTAGTACTACAGAAAGGACATAACCCACGATAATTCCCACAAAAATTGGAATTAATTTGATCATTCCTTTGCTATAAACTACGATAACAACAGCTGTTAATAAAGCCGCAGAGGAAATAATCCAGTTTGTTTTCGCCATATTCACAGCTACTGGAGCCAACGAAAGACCAATGATCATGATTACCGGACCAACCACAATAGCAGGAAAAATTTTCTCGATAACACGTAATCCCCACACTTTAATAACTGCGGAAACAACTCCATATACTAGACCAACAGCAATCAATCCGGAAAGAGCTCCTGGTAATCCATACAATTCTGTAGCTGCTACAATTGGGGCAATAAATGCAAAACTACTGCCTAAAAAAACAGGAACTTTACCTTTTGTGATTAAATGAAAAATCAAGGTTCCGATTCCTGCTGTAAATAATGCGACTGATGGGTCAATACCGACTAATAAAGGGACGAGGACTGTTGCTCCAAATGCAACAAATAAGAACTGAATCCCGATAATGATTCTTTTCGCGGGACTATCAAAGTTCGGCGCGCTGGTTTCTTGAGATAGGATCATAAAATAGGTTTAGATTTTTTACAAATTGGCGCAAATATAACAAGGATGACTCGAAGAACAAATCCGAATAGTGATTTTGAAATAAATCTACCTCATTATAGTCAAATACAATAGGTTATAATCGCAGGTATATCAGACACTCAAGCTATTCAAAAAAAATCGTTAAATATTAGATTGACTTACACCAAGCTTCTTTTCAAATTACAAGTTTGAAATACATTTTGTATTTAAACACTTAAAATAAGCATCTTACACAATGTCACCAGACAACTATGACTAATTTGTATTTAAAATTTGATATCTCTAACCATTAATTGAGTCTCCACTTTCCCCATGTATTCATTCTCCTGAAGCGAATAACAAACATCAAAGGGTGCACCGCTTGAAATTTTCGGATACAAATTCCCCATTGAAAAAGCGATCCCCGCTTTAACATCACCTTCGCGTATATCATCAACCACCGAAAGCTTGAGATGCTCCTTATTTCTGCCTACCGGTCGGCTGTATCCATAATCGAGAACTTGCTCACTCACAAAAACTGGAGTCATATTCTTGGGTCCAAATGGCTCAAACTGCTTAATTATCCGATAAAATTTAGGCGTGATATCAGACAATTTAATATTTGCATCTATTTTAACCTGAGGAACTAACATATCTTCCGAGATGTTATTCACGACATAATCCTCGAAACGTTTTTGAAATTCTCCAACATTCTCAATTTTCATGGTTAAGCCTGCGGCATATTTATGTCCACCAAAATTCTCCAACAAATCACTGCATTCCGAAATTGCATTGTACAAGTCAAAACCATCAACAGAACGAGCACTACCTGTGGCAAAACCATTCGATTCGGTTAGAATAACAGTTGGCTTATAGTAATTTTCAATCATTCGTGAAGCAACAATTCCTATTACTCCTTTGTGCCAATTTCGATCAAAAAGAACAGTACTCTTTTTAGCTAGCAAAGCACTACTTTTTGCAACGCGCTCTAATGCCTCATCGGTAATGTTATGATCCAGTTCCTTTCGATCTTCATTCATCACATTAATAGTATCACCTATTAATATGGCAGATTCCTCGGTATCAGCAATTAATAATTGTACGGCTCTATTCCCCGATTGAATTCTTCCTGCAGCATTAATTCTTGGTCCAACTTTAAAAACAATATCATTTACAGACAAATCTTTATCAACACCAGCCAAATTCAGGATTGTTTTTAAACCCAATCGTGGCGAATTATTCAATTGCAGCAACCCAAAATGAGTCAGCACTCTATTCTCACCGGTAATTGGAACAATATCCGAAGCAATACTAACTGCAAGCAAATCCAACAAGGGTATCAAGTCCTCAAATGGCCATTCCATTTTCTGAGCCAATCCTTGCATTAATTTAAAGCCAACTCCGCAACCCGATAATGCATCACAAGGATAATTACAATCCAATCTTTTAGGATCCAAAACTGCAACAGCCTCGGGCAAAGTATCACCAGGTGTATGATGATCACATACTATAAAATCGATCCCTTTTTCTTTCGCATATGCAATTTTACCAACAGCTTTAATACCACAATCCAATGCAATTATCAAACTAAAATTGTTTTCGGCTGCGTAATCAATACCTGCAGTAGAAACTCCATAGCCCTCCGAGTATCGATCAGGAATATAATAATCTATAAAATCGAAATGTTTTTTTAGATAAGTGTAAACAAGTGAAACTGACGTAGTACCATCAACATCATAATCACCATAAACCATAACTCTTTCCTGTTTCTGGATTGCAGTTTCTATTCTTTCAACCGCCTTGTCCATGTCTTTCATTAGAAAAGGATCGTGCAGATCATCAAGACTTGGACGAAAAAATTTTTTAGCCGTATCGAATGTAGTAATCCCACGCTGCACTAGCAAGTCGGCGATTAAACGATCAACACCAAGTGAATTCATAAGTGTTGTAACCGTTTCTTCATCTCCCGGCTCATTGATTACCCATCTTTTTTCCATATTCTAGAATTTGGCTAGCTAAATTAGTCAATTTCAAGCGTCATATCAAACAGTTTACTGATATGGCTCTTTAAATTATGTTTTACTTCTTCTATATCAAGCTCTTTGCCCAATTCTTTTTTTAATGATGTCACTCCTTTGTCAACAAATCCACATGGATTGATATACTCAAAATATTTCAAATCGGTATTTACATTAAAGGCAAAACCATGCATACTTACCCATCTGCTAATTCGAACTCCAATGGCACAAATTTTACGAACTGTAGGTTTTCCCACATCCAACCATACTCCTGTAGCACCATCTAATCGGGTGCCAACAATTCCATAATCGGCAATGCAATCAATTACTGCCTGTTCCAGAGTTTCGATGTACTTTTTAATTCCCATATCGTAGGTTTCCAAATTTAAGATCGGATACCCAACAATCTGGCCTGGACCATGATAGGTAATATCACCACCACGATTTATTTTATGAAAAGTTGCCTCTTTTGCTTGCAACTGAAGCAAATCCAATAGCATGTTCTGTTCTTTTCCACTTTTCCCAAGTGTATAAACATGAGGATGTTCGCAAAACAACAAATAGTTATTCGACAATTTTTTTTGCTCAGCAGGAAGATCAGCATTAGCCTGTTTGGATGCTAAAACCTCATCAAACAATTTCTCCTGATAATCCCAAGCCTCTTTATAATCAATCGATCGCAAATCGCGAAATATAGTCTTAATCATCTTTTAAACTCTGTTTTAGGTTTAAGGCATTTACATGGCGCTCGGCATGATACGAAGAACGAACTAATGGTGTACTTTCAACAAATGCAAAACCTTTTTCCAAACCAACTGTTTCGTATTTTTTGAATACTTCGGGAGTGATGTATTCCTGAACTTCCAAATGATTTTTTGTTGGCTGCAAATACTGACCAATGGTCATCACTCTAACTCCAGCTTCAATTAAGTCATCCATCACCTGATAAATTTCTTCTTCTTTTTCGCCCAAACCAAGCATAATACCCGATTTAGCAACAATTCCAGCATCAGAAATTTGCTTTAACACCTTTAAACTTAAGTCGTATTTTGCTTTACTTCGAACTTCGCGGGTTAATCTGCGAACCGTTTCCAAATTATGAGAGATCACCTCTGGATTCATATCAATCACTCTTTGAATATCTTCCTCTTTTCCATTAAAGTCAGGAATTAAAACTTCAAGAGTTGTTTCAGGTGTTGTTTCTTTAATCGCCTTAATGGTTTCTGCCCAAATTGCTGATCCACCATCTTCCAAATCATCCCGATCAACGGAAGTAATTACAGCATGTTTCAAGCTCATCAACTTAATAGAACGAGCTAATCTTTTGGGCTCTTTCCAATCGGCCTCCAAAGGCTTTCCTGTTGGCACATTACAAAATTTGCACGCTCTGGTACAAATATTTCCCAATATCATAAAAGTGGCAGTTCCATTCCCCCAACATTCGCCAACATTCGGGCATTTTCCACTGGAACAAATGGTATGTAGGCCATTCTCTTTAACAATTCCGTTCACATATGCATAATCGTCACCCTTAGGCAACTGTATTTTCAACCAATCCGGTTTTCTTCTTGTCTTCATTTAACTAATGCTTAATTTTTCCTGATGATTCAATATTCTTACCTTTTTTGTTTTTTTTATAGTGATTTACCACAAATAAAAAAACGACAAGTAACTAACTGACTTTCAACAATACTATACCTCAACAAAACTTAACTTCTCAATAAATAAGAAACCATGCAAAGGTATTCGAAACAAATTAATTTTTCATGAAATACCTCATGTTTTTGGATCACACAAGAGTCTTCCTTATTCTTATTGAATCTAAATACTATTAATTTCATGCAATATTAACAATTATATTTCGCTTTACAATGGCATCACTTGCCATACATTTTTCACTTCAAAATTTACAAGTCCCACAATCAAAAAAAATGAATTACTTTTTCACTTTGTATCCGCTTTGAATAACGACATACAGCAAGTTTACATGCAATTTACGAGTACAATTGGCATCAAATGCTATAAGTAAAGCGGTTGAAATTAATTATTTGGACAGATTATATTATCTTTGCACCCGAATAAACTTTATTGAGATTAAGATGAATGCGTTAGAACTTAGTGAACAAGAAATCATTAGAAGGAATTCCCTTAAAGAAATGCAGTCTTTGGGTATCAATCCATTTCCTCCAGCACAATATCATGTAAACAACTTTTCTTCAGATATTCTGAAAGATTTCGATCCTGAAAAGAAAAACCTTCAAGAGGTTTGTATTGCTGGAAGAATCATGAGTAGAAGAATTATGGGGAAAGCTTCCTTTCTTGAACTTCAGGATTCAAAAGGAAGAATACAGGTATACATTACCAGAGATGATATTTGCCCAGGCGAGGATAAAACTCTTTACAACACAGTATTCAAAAAATTAATGGATATTGGTGATTTTATTGGGATTAAAGGCTACGTATTTGTAACTCAAGTAGGTGAAACCTCAGTTCATGCAACTGAAATAACTATTCTTTCAAAATCTATTCGTCCGCTTCCTGTTGTAAAGGAAAAAGATGGCAAAATATACGATGCTTTTAGTGATCCTGAGATGCGTTACCGTCAGCGATATGTTGATTTAGTAGTAAATCCAGCCGTTAAAGATGTCTTCTTGAAAAGAACCAAGATCATCAATTCGATGCGCGAGCTTTTCAACAGCAAAGATTATTTAGAGGTGGAAACTCCAATCTTACAAGCAATTCCTGGTGGAGCATCTGCCCGTCCGTTCGAAACACACCACAATGCATTGGATATTCCTTTGTATATGCGTATCGCTAACGAACTCTATCTTAAAAGATTGATCGTTGGTGGATTCGATGGAGTTTACGAATTTGCGAAAGATTTCCGTAACGAGGGAATGGATCGTACTCACAATCCGGAATTTACAGTAATGGAAATCTATGTTGCCTATAAGGATTACAACTGGATGATGGACTTTACTGAAGAAATGATTGAAAAGGTTGCGATGGATCTTCATGGAAAAACCAAACTAAAGGTTGGCGATAAGGAGATTGATTTCAAACGTCCGTATAAGCGTATTACGATGATGGATTCAATTCTTGAATTTACAGGAATTGATATCAATGGAATGGATGATGTTCAACTTCGTGAAGTTTGTAAAAAACTAAATATCGAAGCGGATGAAACCATGGGGAAAGGAAAATTAATCGATGAAATTTTTGGTGAGAAATGTGAAGGAAATTACATTCAGCCAACTTTCATTACTGATTATCCTGTTGAAATGTCTCCACTTTGTAAAAAGCACAGAGATAATCCTGACTTGACTGAACGTTTCGAGTTAATGGTGAATGGAAAAGAGCTTTGTAATGCCTATTCTGAGCTAAATGATCCTATTGATCAGTTGGAGCGTTTCCAAGATCAAAATAAATTAAGCGAAAAAGGTGATGATGAAGCCATGTTTATTGATATGGACTTTGTTCGTGCTTTGGAATATGGAATGCCTCCTACATCGGGTATGGGTATTGGTATTGATCGTTTAACCATGTTAATGACCAACTCTCAATCGATACAGGATGTTTTATTCTTCCCTCAAATGAGACCTGAAAAGAAAGCTGCAGTTGACAGTGATGATAAATTTGTTGCTTTAGGAATTGCTCCTGAATGGATGCCTATAATTCGTAAAGCAGGATTCCAAACTGTTGTTGCGTTAAAGGAAGAGAAGTCAACAAAACTTCATCAGGACATTTGTGGCTGGAATAAAAAATTAAAAATGGGATTGAAAAACCCAAGTCAAGAAGAAGTTGCAGACTGGTTATCGTAAACCATTCATAAAAATATTTCCATATCGGAGGTCGGGAATTTTTCCCTTCCTCCGATATTTAGTAAATTAGAGATCTGATAGTTACAAAAACAACTCAGGAACAACGCAGACTTATCGATAAATTCATGAACAAATCGTCAAAAATTGCCATAATTGGAGGTGGTAGCTGGGCTACAGCTATTGCAAAAATCCTTATGGAAAATGTTTCAGAGATCAACTGGTACATGAGAAATCCAGAAACCATTGATCAATTTAAAGAACTAGGTCATAATCCACGTTACATTACCAGTGCCGAGTTTGAAACAGACAAAATTAATTTCTCTTCTGATATTAATAAAATCGTAACAAATTCAGACATTATCATTTTTGCAATACCGTCAGCATTCTTAAAAAATGCACTTAAGAACCTTACGGCTAGCTTAGAGGATAAATTTATTGTTTCAGCGATAAAAGGTATTGTTCCCGATGAAAACATGATTATTGGGGAATTCTTTAACGAAAAATACAATGTGCCAATTGACAATATCGGAGTAATTTCGGGTCCTTGTCATGCCGAAGAAGTTGCACTGGAACGATTATCATACTTGACGATTGCATCTCAGGATACAAAAAAAGCAAGAGTTTTGGCTCTAAACCTTGAGTGCGCATATATCAAAACAACAATTTCCGATGATATTTACGGAACAGAATATTCGGCTGTTCTTAAAAATGTTATTGCTATTGCATCAGGAATTTGTCACGGACTTCGTTATGGGGATAATTTTCAGGCTGTATTAATCTCTAACGCAATTCAAGAAATAAAACGTTTTGTAGATACGGTTCATCCTATCACCAGAGATATTAAAAGCTCAGCTTATTTAGGCGATTTGTTAGTTACCTGCTATTCTCAATTTAGTAGAAATAGAACTTTTGGAACCATGATTGGGAAAGGATATTCTGTAAAATTTGCTCAATTGGAAATGCACATGATTGCCGAGGGATATTATGCCGTTAGTTGTATTAAAGAAATTAATGACACCTACAAGGTTCACATGCCAATTACCATGGCTGTTTATAATATTTTGTACGAAAAAATATCTCCTGCTATTGAAATTAAATTATTAACAGAAGATTTACGTTAATTTTACTTTTCTATTGTAAATTTGTTATCTGAAAACTTTTCAATTTACTATTGAAAGTAAGTAATTGTGTGAGTGATTATTAAAAATGAAATTTTAAAGCATTCATCAATTATTATAGTTTGAATACGTTTAATTAATTATACACATTAAACCCATTTCTGTCTTTCGCTCTGAGGGGGTATCGGTTCTGACAGATCTGGATTTTACAACTTAATTTGAAAATAATGGAACACATCAAGTTGAGCTTTGAAAAATCGTTAACCTTCGTAAGCAAGGAAGATATTTTCAAATTTAAAGAAGAGAGTGAGAAACATTTAACAGCTCTTCAAGAAGGAACCGGTAAGGGAAATGATTACGTTGGTTGGGTAGATTTACCTTCTCAGATTACTGAAGAAGAACTAAATGACATCGAAGCAACCGCTCTATCTCTTAAAGAAAAAGTAGAAGTACTTGTGGTTATTGGTATTGGCGGATCGTACCTAGGTGCAAAAGCTGTTAATGATGCTTTGGCTCATAGTTTTGATCAACTAAATACAAGTAATGATAACCCACTTGTATTGTACGCAGGGCAAAACATAAGCGAAGATTATCTATTTGAATTAATGGATATCTTAAAAGACCTTGATTTTGGTATCTGTGTTATTTCTAAATCGGGAACTACTACAGAACCTGCTATTGCCTTCCGTTTGTTAAAAGAATTATTGGAAGAGAATGTAGGGAAAGAAGAAGCTCGTGAAAGAATTATTGCCATAACTGATGCATCTAAAGGTGCTCTTAGAACTCTTGCTACTCAGGAAGGATACAAAACCTTTGTTATTCCTGATGATGTTGGTGGTCGATTCTCTGTTTTAACTCCAGTAGGTTTACTTCCTATTGCAGTTGCAGGTAACGATATCAAAGAGTTGGTAAAAGGCGCTAAATCGATGCAGGAATACTCATTAGCAACTGCTTTTGAAGATAACCCAGCATTATTATATGCCGCAACAAGAAATGCTCTTTATGCAAAAGGCAAAGGAATTGAAATTCTTGCAAATTATAACCCTAAATTGCACAATGTAGCTGAATGGTGGAAGCAACTTTACGGAGAAAGTGAAGGAAAAGAAAACAAAGGTATTTTCCCTGCTAGTGTTGATTTCACAAGTGATTTACACTCAATGGGGCAATACATTCAAGAAGGACAGCGTAACATTTTCGAAACTGTTATCTCAATTGCTAAACCAAACAACACAGTAATTATTCCTAAAGACAAAGACAATCTTGATGGCTTGAACTTTTTGGCTGGAAGACGTATTGATGCGGTGAATAAAATGGCAGAATTAGGAACCCAATTGGCTCACGTTGATGGTGGTGTTCCAAATCTTAGAATTGAAATGCCTCAATTGAATGAATTCTACTTAGGAGAATTACTATATTTCTTTGAAATTGCTTGTGGTGTTAGTGGTTACATTTTAGATGTAAACCCTTTTGACCAGCCAGGTGTTGAAGCATACAAAAGCAACATGTTTGCATTGCTTGAGAAACCAGGTTTCGAAGCCGAAACTAAAAAGATAAAAGAGAGATTGTAATTCCAATACAATAAATGAAAGATCAACTTTATAGTTGGTCTTTTTTTATGTCTTTTACCTGCAGTTGTTTTGTACGCATTTTTTTTTCTTCTCGCCGCATCCGTATTTTTTTCCCTGCAAATTGCCCTAAAAAGAAAGCACTAACCATAATAGGATAAGTATATAACTGAAACCCCAAACCAAACAAATGACGAAACAAAATAACAACTGGAATTGGTGCATGAATAGAGACAAACCACATGACCGAGAATTTTTTAAATCCTTGCCGAACAAATCCAAATGGTATATTCAAAACAAAAGTTGAGAGAGCCGCAAAAAGTAAATTTAATTCCATAAGGAACGAATATATTAATAATATCTAATAAAACTGAATGCTGGCTCCTTTAAAAAAAGCAAACTAATTTATTTACATTTGCGGCAATTACTAATTTAAGACACGATGCAGTACTCCTCTAAATTAAAAGGAAGTTTATTAGCTCTATTTGCGACAATTAGCTTTTCGAACATATATATTTTTAGCAAACTAGCTTTACGGGATGTCAATCTTGCATCTTTTGGGGTGTTGTGGTTTGCATTTGCGCTGCTGTACAATTACATATACTACTATTTTTTTACCGACAGAAAAAAACTAAGTTCAATACCTCAAAAATCTAAATTGATTTTATTTCTTATAGGATGTTCAGAAGTCATTTCTATGTCGGCTTTTTTTCTCTCTATAAAACTAACCGAAAATCCTTCCATAGTTTCATTTCTTGCAAATACCAGTCCTATATTTGTTATTTTCATAGGATTCGTTTTTCTAAAAATAAGATACAATTTACTGGCCTTAAGCGGTATTTCAGTTACTCTAATTGGAGTTGCCTTAATAAACTATAACGATACTATTTCTGACTTGGCAAGTTTCGCAACACCTGCCAGTCTTGCTGCGCTTATTTTTGCTCTCTTCTATGGAGTAAGTCTCGTGCTTGCCAGATCTGAGATAAAAACAATTCCTTCTACGATGATAACTGTTTGCAGATCTCTATTTTTATTTCTGGCATTTGGCTTGTACAACCTCTTTCTGGGTGAACTGCCACACTACACCTCAGATTCACTATTTTACATCAGCATCGGATCAATTTTCGGCCCATTTTTAGGTGTTACTCTTACCTTTGCCTCTTTAAAATATGTCGACGCATCAATCACAACTCTAATTTGTACATCAAGAAGCTTCTTTATTGTTTTAGGAGCCTATATTTTTATGAATATTCTACCAAGCAACTATCAGTTAATAGGCGGTATTTCCATCATTTTAGGGATCGTATTAATTACCATTGGAGATATTCGAAAGAAATAATTAATTCAGAACTCTCTTCACCTCATTCAACAAATCTTTTTTAGAGATTGGCATTGAAAAAAAACCATGACAGCCAGCATTAATAATTCTTTCTTTCTCTCCTTTAACCGAAAATGCGGTTTGTGCAATCACTTTAATATGCCTATTCCTACTTTTTAATTCGGCCAAACAATCGGTTGATGTTTGTTCATAAATTTTCATATCCAATATCACCAAATCAGGTTCCACCTCATCCATCAAATTCATCATCATAATCCCATTTTGGGCATGCGAAATAATAACATTTTCATCTTCAAATAGCTTTTTCAAATAAAGAAAGGAGTTATAATCATCTTCAGCTATTAGAATGGATTTTCGATTAAGCGACTGCGCTGGCTTCTCGAACTCGAAAGTATCAATTTCATCTGCCTCAGACTTAGAATAAGGTAGTGTAAAATAAAAAATACTTCCTTTTCCAACTTCCGATTCGAATCTGATATCGCCCCCAAGAAGCTTAACAAGACCTTTCGAAATACTTAATCCTAATCCGGTTCCATCCGTGAACTTCTCCTCATCTCCTTGTCTGAAACGCTCAAAAATAATATCATGCCTGTTCTTTGGAATTCCGCAACCCTCATCTCTCACATATACCTCCACAACTGTTTGAGATAAATATTTCTTAAATTCGTAGCCTACTTCCACTTTTCCTATTTCTGAAAATTTTATCGCATTGTTAAGCAAATTATCCAGAATTTGATGAAAACGATTCGCATCGGTAAATACCGAAAGTCTTTCATACTCTTTGGGTAAGTTCAATACTAACTCAACATTGGGTTTAGCTTGTAATAACTCTCCTCTGCGAACTACATCAATACTGCTCTCAAATAATTCATGCAAATTAGTTTCAGATTTCTTTACTGCAACCTGATCCAATTCCAATTTAGAAATATCAACAATATCATCAATAATCTGCAGTAATCTATTTCCCGAATTTTGAATAATACTCACATACTGAGATTTTTCCTCTTCCGTAAGTTCTGAATCTACAAGCAATTCTGAGAATCCCATAATGGCATTCATAGGAGTCCGTATTTCATGACTCATATTGGCTAAAAAAATTGATTTTAACTTATCACTTTCTTCAGCTTTTTCTTTGGCTTTTAAAAGTTCCTTTTCCGCCATTTTAATATCCGTAATATCTCTAGACACACCTAAAACACCAAGCAAATTTCCATCTGAATCGTGCATTGGAGTTTTAATCGTTTCAGTAAGTATTCTATTACCATTAGTTGCCGAAACAGCCCAATTCGTAAACCGAACACTCTTTGTACTATTCAAAACTTCCAAATCTTTCTCCCAATAAAAATCGGCAATCTCCTTTGGATAAAAATCATAATCTGATTTACCGACAAGAGCATTTTCAACTAATCCATTAAACTTCTCAAAATTCCGGTTACAGGATAAGTAAATCCCCTTCGGATCCTTAAGCCAGATCATTTCGGGAACAGTTTCTATTAATATTTTTAGATGAGATCGTTCATTTTCCACTTGTGTCATGGTCTTTTTTCGATCCGAAATATCCCGAACCATAGCCCAAAATCCTTTTGGATTACCATCTTCATCCTTCAACAAGTAAAGTCGAAGTTCTACAGGAATTAAGCTTCCATCATTTCGTGTACATTCCTTTTCATATACTCTGGAACTTCCCGTAATCAAAACTTCCTCCTGAATAATTCTCTGATCAAATTCAAGCCATTTTTCAGGAGTTAAATCATGACAACTCATATACAAGAGTTCATCTGCAGAATAACCAAGCATTTCTTTATATGCCTTGTTAAATTCAACTACATTCGCATCCATATCCAAAACCACAAACGCATCATTCATGCTTTCATACAAGAGAGAAAATTTCTCCTCGGTTTTGTTTAAAGCGATTCTATTATCTCTATTTTGCAATTGCCGCTTCATGAATAATCCCAACAACATATTTGCAAATGGATAAATTGTTAATAAAGGCCAGGAAATATTTACAAGAGTAGGCACAACTTTCTCTGAAGGTAAAAAAACAGTACCACTAATCATTGCAAGATGAACTGCAACTCCTAAAAGCAAATATTTAAGCCAATGGGGTTTTACGCCAAGTTTAGACCAAAATCGTCGCCAAAAAATACCTATAAGTCCAGAACTGATTATAACGGCAATGCCCATTAGCATTCCTTCCCCACCTAAAATAAAACGATAGGTACCTGTAATTAAAATAGCAACTAAAGTAGGAATTGCACCAAAAAACAAACCTGATACAGAAAGGATAACTGAACGAGTATCAAAAACGACTCCAGGTGCCATTTCCCATGAAGAAAGCATCAAAACAATACCAATAGCACCCACAGTAGCTCCTGCTAACAGTTGATCCCAAATGGATTTTAAACCTGTTCGTCTTACCCAAAAATAATCATACAACATACTAAACGACAGTAATATTGCAGTATTCTGAATCAAACTTAAAAATATGGAAATATTCATAGATTATGAAGTAGTAGTAGTTTAAATCAACATAAGTATTGAAAACCTCGTGATAACACTGAATGTATACATCATTTAGGGAATAAAGTTGTGTTTTTACTCTATTTTTTAATGTAAAAAAACTTAATCGAGCTGAAGTTTAAAAGCAAAAAAAAAGAGTAGACAAAATCTACTCTTTTACAATAATTAAAAATCAATTGGTCGTTTAAGCCATTTCCTTTTTAATTTGATGTTTTTTAACAAATTGGTTAATTATTTGGGACAATTTTGGGTAGCCAATTTCCTCCAAATCATAATAAACGCGTGTTGTTGGTTTTTTAATATTGATTATTCGATTTAAATCGATTGGAGTACCAATAATAACCGAATCGCAATCACTGTTATTTATAGTTG
>JBFFMG010000055.1:0-14263 GCA_041554215.1 Labilibaculum sp. | reverse complement strand
GCGCCACCAAATTTATATATGATCATTTTTAATTAAATTTGAGATGCGAGATCTTAGATTTATTCCCATTATTCAAAATTACTCATCGCCCAAATAAGCCAGGAAAATATCTTTTCCTTCAATTTGCTTACGGATTTTCATCAATTCAGAAAGATTCATTGTTCCGATTACATAGTTTAAATCTTTGCCTATAAGAGATTCTGATATCTCTTTAAAATTGAATAATGCCAAATCGTTCTTATCTGTGTATCTCAAATAAATTTCGACATCCATATCATTGGTGTATTCCAATCCACCGTAATATTTCAGCTTTTTATATTCGTATTTATAGTCGTAAGCCAAGGCCGTAATATCCGATAAAACTGCCGATCCTGTAGGGTGAGCACCCGCTCCTTTTCCATACATGAACTGATTATCGTAAAAATTCCCCTGAATTAAAACGCCATTGTAATGACTCTCTACGGTATATGCGTGTTCTTCTGGTTTCACAAACTTAGGAGCTACAAATAAATTCACATGATTGCCATTTACTTTGGTTACTTTTCCCAACAATCGAATTTTATATCCTTTTTGCAATGCCAGTTCAATATCTTTTGGCGAAAGATTCCCTATTCCAGCATTAAAAACCTCATCGGGATGCACAAACAAACCAAATCCGTGCACCGTAAGTATGATCAGTTTGTATAAAGTATCAAAACCACCAACATCAGAAGTCGGATCACTTTCTGCAAAACCTAAATCCTGAGCTTCTTTTAAAGCCAAATTGTAATCCAAATTCTCATTAAAAATCTTTGTCAGGATATAATTTGAGGATCCGTTCAGAATTCCACTTACCGATTGCAACAAATCATTGTCGTAATACTCTTCTAAATTCCTGATAATCGGAATACTTCCACATGCCGAAGCTTCGTACAAAAAGGAAACTTTGTATTGCCATTGCAGTTGAATCAGCTCCTCGATATGGTAAGCCAACATTTTTTTATTGGCCGAAACTACATGCTTTCCATTTTGCATAGCCGTTTTCACAATCTGATACGCAACATCTGCATCGTCTATCAATTCTGCAACAACATTTATTTCCGGATCATTTAAAATATCATCTGGATTGGTAGTCAGTAATTTTGAATCTATATCTCTTTCCTTGTCTGCATCTTTCACACAAACTTTCACGATAGATGCATCTAAACCTTTGCTGTTTTTAAGAACGTGAGCCAATCCGGAACCTACAACTCCGAAGCCGAAAATACCTATTTTTAATTTTTTACTCATTAGTTTTGCTATCGCTTAAGAATGTTTTTAATACTTCGGTTAATTGTTCTTGCTCCAAAAGGAAACCATCATGTCCATAAATTGAATTGATCTCCAGAAATTCTGCATTTGGAATATTTTTAGCAATAAATTTTTGCTCCTGAATTGGAAAAATCTGATCGGAATTTACGCCAATCACCAATGTTCTTGATTGTATTTCGCTTAAAGCAGCATGCAAACCATTTCTTCCACGCCCAATATCGTGACTATCCATTATTTTTGAGAGATGCCAATACGAATAAGCATTAAATCTGCGCGCCAGCTTCTCGCCCTGATATCTTTGATAAGAACTTGCCCGGTAATTATCCGTTTTGCCTTCCTCATTTTCCTGTTGAGAATGATCGTAAGTTGAATAGGTTCTGTAGCTCAGTAAAGCAATCGATCTAGCCACTCGCATGCCATTCAAACCAGCTTCATCATTTGATTCTTTCCAGGTAGGATCCACTTCAATTGCCATTCTTTGCGATTCGTTAAAAGCAATTCCCCAAGGAGAATGCTTCGCATTGGAAGCCAATATCACCAAATTGTCTAGTTTACCATTTAACTGATAAGCCCACTCCATGGCCTGCATGCCTCCTAATGAGCTACCTATCATCATATGAATACGTTCTATTTTTAAATGCTTCCTCAAAATTTCATGAGCACCAACTAAATCTCTAACCGTTAGCTGTGGAAAATCATGATAATATGCCTTTCCGTTGTCCGGATTTTTTGAGAGAGGTCCGGTTGAACCGTAGCAAGAAGCAAGTGTATTGTCGCAAACTATGAAGTAATCTTTCGGATTGAAAAAATCATTTTCACCAAATAATCCTTCCCACCAATCGAAAACATCCGAATTAGCAGTAAGAGCATGACAAACCCAAATCACATTATTCCTTTTAGGGTCGTATTCCCCATAGGTGTGATAGGTCAATTCCAACTCTTTCAGACACTCGCCTGATTCAAGTTGTAAACCTTCTTTATGGATGTAACATTCTGAATTCACCGTTTATTGATTTTGTTTTGTTTGTTGTTTTGAGCTTTGTGAAAATCTCACCCAAGAAAATCTTGGGCAAAAAATTGAGTTCCCAGTCGAAAATTCGACTAAAAAATTTCCGACTGGGATTTGACTATAAAAACTAATTGATTGTCTCTACGTTGATTGCTTTTTCAACAGATTGCTTAATATCAGCTTTGATATCTTCGATATGTTCGATACCTACTGAAATACGAAGCAAACCTGGTTCTACACCCGAAGCTTTTTGCTCTTCCAGACTCAACTGTTCGTGAGTGGTTGAACTTGGGTGAATAATTAAGGATTTTGCATCTCCCAAATTGGCAACATGTGAAAGTAGTTCCACACCATCAACCAATTTATCAGCAACTTCTTTTCCGCCTTTAACTTTAAAAGTTAGAACTGATCCGGCTCCTTTTTTGAAGTATTTTTGAGCTCTTTCGTAGTAAGGACTTGATGGTAAACCTGGATAATTTACCTGCTCTACCCAATCCTGTTCCTCTAACCACTTTGCAAGAGCAACTGTATTTTCAACATGACGATCTAAACGAAGTGAAAGTGTTTCCAATCCTTGTAATAAAAGGAAAGAATTGAATGGACTCTGGCTACACCCATAATCCCGTAAACCTTCCACTCTGGCACGAATGGCAAACGCAATATTTCCAAATGGTCCGTTGGCACCAAAAACATCCCAAAATACCAATCCATGATATCCTTCTGAAGGCTCAGTAAATTGAGGGAATTTTCCATTTCCCCAGTTGAAATTTCCACCATCAACAATTACACCGCCTACTGCAGTACCATGTCCACAAATCCATTTGGTTGCCGATTCCACAACCACATTTGCACCATGTTCCAACGGACGGAATAAATATCCTCCTGCACCCAGAGTATTATCAACGATTAAAGGAATATCATATTTTTTAGCTATTGCTGATACCTTTTCAAAATCGGGGATGGAGAATTTCGGGTTTGGAAGTGCCTCAACATAAATTGCTTTGGTCTTTTCATCAATCAAAGGAATAATAGTATCCGGCTCATCGATATCTACAAAACGACATTCGATGCCTAGCTTTTTAAACTGAACTTTAAATTGATTGTAGGTTCCTCCGTAAATTTGAGAAGCACTAACGAAATTATCACCTACCTCCAAAATATTAGTCAGAGCTAAAAATTGAGCAGCCTGACCAGATGCCGTTGCAACAGCAGCTACTCCACCTTCCAAAGCTGCTATTCTTTTCTCGAAAACATCATTGGTTGGATTCATTAAACGGGTATAAATATTCCCAAATTCTTTTAAACCAAATAAATTAGCAGCGTGTTCTGAACTATTGAAAGTATAGGCTGTTGTTTGGTACAAAGGAACTGCTCTTGAGTTTGTGGTTGCATCAACTACCTGACCTGCGTGTATCTGTAATGTTTCGTATCTTAAATTATTTGACATAGCGATTCTATTTTTCGAACAGGCTATTTGCTGTTAGCCATTTGCTTTTAGCCGTTTACATGACAACCATTTTCCCGATTTGTCATCCTGCATAAAAGCCTATTCCTTGATTAAAAAAAAATGATTATTTGGTTAGAAACCGAAGTTTCTGAATGTCGCAAATGCATATCAGCTTATTAGCAAACGATCTGATTGTGGTTTTCAGATTTAGTAGTACCAATTACTTGTTCTGTAATTAAACAGAAACACGAAAATTAAGCTTGATTGAATTTGAATTCCCGGGTTCGGTGTTATTTTATACGCACCAGTATCTAAAAAAAGGGAAAGATTTTAGAAAGAATGCGTTAAATCATACGCATCATTTGTTGCATTCGCATCATCAACATAGTTGAAGATTGCAACGTGAAGTTTTGCTCCTGATGAGCCTGCTGATTGTAATTAATTTGAGTCTTCTTCATAATCTGTTAATTTATATTCACCAATACTTTGGTCAGGATTTGACACCTTTCAGCCTTAGTAGCCGCGGTTGTCAGAAGGTCAACGAGCCTGTTCTCTTACTTCTTCTGTATAAATTATAGATATTCTCCTGAGAGATTTACCTTATATAACGATGACAAAGATAGGGAAGTTTTTGAATCCACCAAACATTCCCGACCTATAAGTCTTTTATTATTTCAAAAAATATTACTCTCGTCCCTTTCGCCTGCCGGCAATTTCGCTGAAAATGAAAAGATTCATACAATTAACTTTTCTGCAAAAAAAATAATAGCATATGCTGTTTAAAGAGTTCTCCCCTTGTCAGGGGAGATGTCCGAAGGACAGAGGGGTGAAAAAAAACCACAAATTTAAACTTGCAACAAAAAATTAAACCAACACAAATTGGGCGGTATCTCTACTTCTTTGCTCAAGTAGTATTTGTCGGCCATTTGTCATTCTCTCTACCGCTTCCGAATTATGATGACGTATGGTAATTAACTCTACATCTTCATTATATTTCACTTCAAATTTAATAGATATTTCTTCTATTAAATTCTTTAATCTTCGATCCGAATTATCAACACATACCGAAAAACTAATTGCAGAATTCTGGATTAAATTTACCTTAACCCTGTGCTTAGCGAAAATAGAAAAAAGAGAACTTAAATTTTCTTCCAATATAAAAGAGAAATCACTTGGTCGTATGGAAATTAACACCTGATCCTGTTTTCGAATGTAAACTGGAATTAGTTGATCTTGTTTTTTAGAAGCCGTACTAATTAAGGTCCCGGATTCATTCAAATCAAGAAAAGAACGTACCTGTAAAGGTATTTTCTTCTTTTTAATTGGTTGTATGGTTTTTGGATGAATTACTTTTGCACCGTAAAATGCAAGTTCGATAGCTTCCTGATAAGAAATCCTCTCCAACTTTTGAGCATCGGATAACCACTTTGGGTCTGCATTCATAATTCCGGGAACATCTTTCCATATTGCTAGCTTATCCACATCCAGAATATATGATAAAATTGCAGCGGTATAGTCGGACCCTTCTCTCCCTAAGGTGGTTGTCTGGTTTGTAGTTGTACCTCCTAAAAAACCTTGAGTAATATAAACGAAGGTATTTGTGAACCCAAAAACCTGCGGCACCAATTTCTGCGAAAGTTCCCAATCAATTCTACCTTCCTTATAAGTATCATCAGTTTTTAAACAAGTTCGAATATCTATCCATTTATTTGGAGTTCCACTCAAGCGAAGATACTCCGAAACAATTGTTGTAGAAATTAGCTCTCCAAAACACGCAATTTGATCGTAATCGAACTCATAAGTTAAGGAAGGCGCTTTTTTCAGATAAGCACTCAATTGTTCGAAAAGAGAATCTACTTTTATAAATACAGCATCGTCTCTCTTTGAAAATAGTTCATTCAAAATATCTATATGGTAAGTTCGTAAAGAATTCACTTTAGACTCGATTCCATCCTTCTTAGATACAAAAGCATCAACAATCTCCTCTAAGGCATTAGTTGTTTTGCCCATTGCCGACAATACAATAACCATTTCCTCTCTGTAGGACTGTACAATTTTCACAAAATTACGTACTCCATCAGCACTATTTACCGACGCTCCACCAAATTTAAATATGTTCATCAAAAAACCGTTAAATAATTCTTACTAAAAACTTATTCAAAACTCATTTCGAAATAAAAATTGAAGTTACAAAATATTGTTTTATCACTATCACCATAGTGATAATTATAGTTCTTTCTGTAGTTCATTTCACACTTTTAAAACCTAAACAAGTCTGAAAAATCAGTTTGAAATAAAAACGATTTAATAATACTAGAAACTACAATTCCATTTCCATATCTCTGCCTGCTAAAACAGGACGGTTTTAAGTTATATAATAATTTATCGTAAACGTTTGAAATAAGTGTTTCAGCGTTCCACAAAAAAGCATAACTTTATGCCACCAAATGAATGTAAACCAAAAAGCCTTTAAAAATGACTGAACACAACAATGTTCAAACCCTAAATCAATTCATCATCCAAAGACAATCCGATCATCCTGGAGCAAAGGGAGAATTATCCCGATTACTTCATCATATTGGCATTGCATCTAAAATCGTAAACCGTGCCGTAAACAAAGCCGGCTTGGTTGATATATTAGGTGAACATGGAGATCGAAATGTACAAGGAGAAGATCAGCAGAAACTAGATGTTTTTGCAGACACCCACTTTATTGATGCCTTAAAAGCCAGCGGTGAATGTTGTGCTGTTGCATCGGAAGAAAATGAAGAAATCATCATTTTTGATGATGAAATGAGTAAGCATGGAAAATATGTTTTCGCAATGGATCCCCTTGATGGCTCATCAAACATCGATGTAAATGTTTCCATCGGAACAATTTTCTCTATTTACGAACGCATTACTCCTCGAGGAGAAATTGCTAAAATTGAGGATTTTATGCAAGAAGGAACCAAGCAAGTTGCAGCCGGTTATATCATTTATGGTTCATCAACCATGTTGGTATACACTACAGGGAAAGGAGTAAACGGTTTTACTTTAGATCCTTCAATCGGTGAATTTTGCCTGTCGCATCCCAACATTAAAACACCAAAAACCGGAAGCATTTATTCCATTAACGAAGGGAATTACATCAATTTCCCAAGCGGTGTTAAAAAATACATTAAGTATTGTCAGGAATATGATAAGAAAACAAATCGCCCTTACACTTCGCGTTACATCGGATCTTTGGTGGCCGATTTTCATCGAAACTTACTAAACGGTGGTATTTTTATCTATCCACAAACGAGAAAAAATCCAGAAGGAAAGCTTCGTTTGATGTACGAATGCAATCCAATTGCTTTTATTGCGGAGCAAGCAGGAGGCAAAGCTACCGACGGCACGCAACGCATTTTAACCATTAAACCGAGTTCGCTTCACGAACGTGTTCCTTTCTATACCGGATCGACAAACATGGTGAAGAAAACAGAAGAGTTTTTACACTTCTTCAACAACATTTAAAAAATAGTTGTGAGATCTTAGATAAAAGAGATGTAAGATCAAAATACAATATTAAACCAAGCCACTTTCCGATTGGGAAGTGGCTTGGTTTAATATTTCTGATCAGACGCTTGCTAAACAAAAAGTGTTTTACTTGGCTCTAAATTAAGTTTGCTCAGAATCTTATTCAATTCGCATAAAGATGCTTCGTCAATCAAACCAACATCAATTTTCATTTCCTTTTTTGCTGTTTTAAGGACATAATTCCCAGAAACTGATTTTATACAAATAACGGCTGATAAATTCATTCTTTTTTTGGACAATGAATTTTTGCAAATGAATCCATCTTCAATTCGTAAATACTGATTTCTCGATTCATAAATATACGTACATATATGAAGTATGCCTAGAGCGATATAAGCATAATCATTCCATCGCAATTGCTCATTAAACAAAAGGGTTGCTAAACCTAATAAAAACCATGCAATTCCAAAATACAGGTAGTATTTCAATCTTTTTCTTTTGTAATTTATTTTCATATTTTATGATTTCTTAATAGACATAGCTTACCGATTCTAATTCATAAATCTACAAGTCAGACACTTTCAGGAAGCAAGAGATTTGTTTTTTACTATTGCTAGTTTATTCCTTTAAAACCATATCAATACACATTACAGCTGCAAGAATTAAAACTCTAATTGGATTATCTGCTGCCACTTTCTCATCAATCGTCAGCATGTAATTGTCGGCTGATGTAAACAATTCCTTTCCAATTCCTGCCCATTTTTTACTTACATGAGCAAACTCCACGTCCCCTTTCCTGAATTTAAAATCCCAACTGGTCCATTTCCCTTTAAGAGTACATAAAATATTCTCATTAGAGTCAATAACATCAAACGTCCCTCCAATCGAGAAAAATTTTTGTTTGAATTTCCCCAATAAATTATCATTCTCATCAAAAACTTCAACTCTGGACAAAAAGAATGAAACCCCTCGTTTTATTGTCAGTACTTTTTCTCCCGAAGTAGTTTTGATTTCAATATTGAAAGGAGTCATTCTCTTAAAATCGCTAAAGCGTAACATCTTGGTAAAAAAACCAAGGCTTTCTTCCCTGCATGCCATCATCATTTCCTGATTATCAGGATTGAAAATATCAAAATTATTTGCTGCTTTGAACATGCCAACATGTTCCTTAACGAAAAATAAATTTCGATTTAAAATTGAATTCATATTTTATCTGATTTTTGAATGGTCTTGCTCGGTTTTACGAATAATTTCAAAGTGCTACCTTATCAAACCTCCAGCAAACAAGTTAATTCGTCACTCGTCATGCTGGGAATAAATTCGGTGATTGCATAATCGGCTAAATCATTTTTGTGAAATGGATCTTTAGCCAAGATTTCTTCCAACTGTTGTTTATTCTTCATTGTTGAAAGTATTACGCCGCCCGTTCTGGGTACTTTTCTGCCCGAAACCTGAAAATTCCCCAAAGCATATTGCTCTTTTAAATACTGAACGTGATTGTTCAATTCTGCTTCTATCTTTTCGATAGGTACTTTGTAGGTTAATGAGATAATGAACATGGTTTTATTTATTCTTTTATATTGATTATAATAGTCTCGTGTATAAAAAATAGAAGTTTGTTATTCTATGGATTTTTCATCCCAATATTCATAATTTTCATAAAACCATTTTAAATAATTAGCTAAACCGTTTAGATCAGGAAACAAAGATAAATCACTAATTCCATATTGATTTAAATGGAAAACAATATCTTTTTTTAATTCTTTAGGAATTATTATCTGATTTAATAAACCATCTTTATTCTTGTCATCCAGCCCTTCAGATGGATTTGAATGCACAGAAAAATACCCGAATTGATTTATTATTCTATTCGAAGATGAAATAGGTTGATAAAAACCAACTTTTGAACTTTTATACTCAAAAGGTGAATCAAATTCATCTGTTATAAAATGATTAGGTTTGTATATGAAAACTGAACCATCTTTTTCATAATTTGAATTACATGCAAAGAAAACCGCAACCAACGGATTATGAGTCCAATCTAGAAGCCTAGTTGGTAATCCATTGTGTTGAGCTATTGCCAAATAATCCCAATCGTTATAATCCGTCTTTCCTAAATAAGCTATCGCTCTTCTTTTCCATTGTCTGAATAATTCATAATCATTACGTTTTTGAATATTTCCCCTACCAACATTGGGACAAAGTTTCCATGAGATATCACTTTGACCTCTATATTTATACCTTGTTGATTTTCGATATTTGCTAAGATATCTATGTAGGTCGTCAATATCTGTAATAGTATATGATTTCATAGTAATTAATTACGTTACATTTGATGTTTATAGTGTGTTCCAATCTCCATTAATTTTTTCATACTCACAAAATTCGAACAATATTCCCATTCATACAGAATATCATTCAGTCCTATTAAAATCAATCTCGAAAGTAAACATTATCTATGATCAACGAAATTAAAAACAATAAACAATTTATGCCATTTATCTTAAACATCCTTCTCCGTATCGATATCTCCCCTAAAAATGTAGAATTCAGCAATTCAGTTCAGTAGTCCTAACCATCAAGAAATACATCTGCCTCAAAATCACCAAAACTATTAACTTATACTTTGCTGCTTGATCCTTTCCCCTTTTACCTTCTCCCTAAAATATTTTCCCTAAATTTGCCACTCAATAATAAAATGGCATAAAATTGGAATTAAAGGAATTAATACAAATCTTCTCGGAGCATCCTGCCCGATACAGTATCGAAAAATACCTGGAACAGAAGTCAAAGTTTCAGCTTCACCTAAAAGGTTTGGTTGGCTCTTCGCTGCCATTAGTGGTTTCCTCTCTTTCTTCGAGTACCCATCCGCACATCTTACTATTTAACGATAAGGAGGAGGCTGCTTACTTTTACAACGATTTGTGTAACCTGCTGGATGAAAAAACGGTTTTGTTCTTTCCATCTTCCTACAAACGCTCGGTTCAATACGAAAAAACAGACAGTTCGAACATTATTCTTCGTGCCGAATGCCTAAGCCGATTAAATTCCGACAAGCATCCTACTTTTATTATTACGTTTCCCGAAGCCATTATCGAAAAAGTAATTAGTAAAGGCCAATTGGAAGAAAATACCTTAACCATTAAAGTAGGTGAAAAACTATCTCCCGAATTTGTGGAAGAAGTTTTGGTTGATTATGACTTTGAACGTACCGATTTTGTTGTAGAACCAGGTCAATATTCTATCCGCGGAAGCATTATTGATATTTTCTCTTTTTCGGATGAACATCCATTCCGAATCGATTTCTTTGGCGAAGAAGTAGATTCCATACGTATGTTTAATGTGGCAAATCAGCTTTCGATAGAAAAGATGAACACGGTTGATATCATTCCCAACATTCAGGAAAATCTCTTGAAGGAATCAAGAATATCTTTTCTTTCTTTTGTTCCGGCCAATTCTGTTTTTTGGTGCAAAAATCTACAGTTTTCCTGCGACCGAATTCAGTCCATGTATGAAAGCACCATAGAAAAAGTTCCTTTCATGCAATTGGGTGAAGATTCTGTGTCGACAAAAGAATATTTGATTGATAGCAAGGAGTTTTTGAACCAAGTAAGTGACTTTTCCACCTTGGAGTTCGGCCAAAAATTCTTTTTTGCAGCTCAGGAAGAGGTTCAATTCAATCAGAGTCCGCAACCGGCTTTCAATAAAAATTTCGAGTTGTTGGGACAACACCTTCTAAACAACAACGCCAAAGCAGAATCCAATTACATTCTTTCCGATAATCTAAAACAGATTGAAAGAATCCACAATATTTTTGAAGATCAAGGCATTGAAGTAGAGTTTCAGGATGTAAACCACACGCTTCACGAAGGATTCTCGGATAAAGATTTAAGAATATCCCTCTTTACCGATCATCAGATTTTCGATCGTTACCACAAATTTCATTTAAAGAACTCAACGGTTCACAAAGCAAAAGAAACGGTAAGTTTAAAAGAGATCAACCGTCTTCATCCTGGCGATTACATTGTTCATTCCGATCATGGAATTGGACGTTTTGGAGGCCTGCAACTAATCGATACAAACGGCAAACCGCAAGAAGTAATTCGACTGGTTTATAAGGATAACGATATTTTGTATGTGAGTTTGCACTCGCTGCATAAGATTTCAAAATACAAAGGCAAAGACGGATCTTCACCCAAAATATATAAGTTAGGCAACGGTGCTTGGCAAAAGTTAAAGGACAAAACCAAAGGCAAGGTAAAAGACATTGCAAAAGATCTAATTGCCCTTTACGCCAAACGAAAAGCAGAAAAAGGTTTCTCGTTTAGTCCCGACACCTATATGCAACAAGAATTGGAAGCCTCCTTTATTTATGAAGATACTCCCGATCAGGTTAAAGCAACAATTGCAACAAAAGAAGGAATGGAATCGCCTTACCCAATGGATAGGCTGGTGTGCGGAGATGTTGGTTTCGGAAAAACCGAAATTGCTATTCGTGCCGCTTTTAAGGCTGTTGCCGATAATAAACAGGTCGCTATTTTAGTTCCAACAACAATATTAGCGTTCCAGCATTTTAAAACTTTTAATGATCGGCTAATGAATTTCCCTTGCAAGGTAGATTACATCAGCCGAATGAGAAATTCGAAGGATCAGAAACAAATTCTGAAAGATTTAAAAGCCGGGCAAATCGACATCATTATCGGAACCCACCGAATTATAGGAAAAGATGTTGAATTTAAAGATCTGGGTCTGTTAGTAATTGATGAAGAGCAAAAATTTGGTGTATCCGTAAAGGAAAAACTAAAACAATTTAAAGTAAATGTTGATACCTTAACCTTAACTGCAACTCCAATTCCAAGAACGCTTCAATTTTCTCTTTTGGGTGCAAGAGATTTATCAATTATAAATACTCCGCCACCGAATCGTTACCCTATTGCAACCGAAATTCATAATTTTAACGAAGACATTATTCGCGAAGCAATTACTTACGAGGTAGAGCGAAACGGACAAGTTTTCTTTATTCACAACAGGGTTCAAAACATAAAAGATGTTGAAGTGATGATTCAGCGAGTTGTTCCAGGTGTTTCAACCGTGGTTGCACATGGGCAAATGGACGGGCCTAAGCTGGAGAAAATCATGCTCGATTTTATTCGTGGCGATTTCGATGTTCTCATTGCAACAACCATCATCGAATCGGGTTTAGACATTCCAAACGCAAATACCATCATCATTAATAACGGACAGAATTTTGGATTGAGCGAACTGCATCAGTTAAGAGGCCGCGTTGGCCGATCGAACAAAAAAGCATTTTGTTACCTGTTGACTCCACCGCACGATTCCATGACACAGGAAGCCAGACAAAGACTTCAAGCCATTGAAAATTTCTCGGAACTTGGAAGTGGTTTTAATATTGCCATGCAGGATTTAGATATTCGTGGTGCAGGTAATTTATTAGGTGGCGAACAAAGTGGTTTTATTGCTGATATTGGATACGAAACTTATCACAAAATTCTGAACGAGGCACTTCTTGAATTGAAAGAGAATGAATTCAAAGATGTTTTTGTGGATGAAAAGAAAGAGGATAACAAGAATGTACTCCGTTTTATTTCGGAATGCCAAATCGATACAGATTTAGAAATTCTTTTCCCTGAAAAATATGTTGAAAGTATTTCGGAACGAATTCGATTGTATCGCGAATTGGATAACATCCAAACCGAAGAGGAAATTAACAAGTTTGAATCTCAATTAAAAGATCGTTTTGGAGAATTACCAGAACCATGTATTGAACTGTTGAATGTAGTTCGCTTGCGCTGGATATCTTTAGATTTAGGAATCGAAAAAATAATCCTGAAAACAGGGAAATTGGTTCTTTACTTTATTTCAGATCAGCAATCAGCATTCTATCATTCAGCTCAGTTCAGCAAAGTTTTAAAATTCTTACAAACACAGCCGGTTCCATGTAAAATGAAGGAAGCTAAAAATCGATTAAGTTTAAGCTTCGAGAAAATAAAGAACATTAAAAAAGCCAGCGAAATACTGGCTCTCATTAATGAGATATAATAATAATAACTCCAGTTAATTTATTTGACTGGAGTTTATTTTTTAGGAACAAGTACGATCATGAATGTAGCAAACCACACCGGTTTCCTCACCTTTATCGTTTCGAAGTAGATTGGCTCTTAATTTTACCTCTTTCTTTTTATTCTTCAACTCAAGAGTAATGCTGGTTTCAAATTTATCATTCTCGCCAATCGGAATTAAAATATCCTCGGCAAATGATTTTTGATTATCAGAAATAAACAAACTAAGATATTGCTTACCGATAGTATCGGCTTCGGCAAAACCAAAAATCCTCTCACAAGCACGGTTCCACGATTTTACTTTTCCTTCCAAATCGAAAGTCACAACTCCATCGGCAAAATTATTAATGATATTAGCTTTCTCCGATAACAATTGACGGTACGCAAACTCCTGTGTGATGTCACGAATTATTAACTGAAGATTTTTCTTGCCATTAAATTCAATTTGAGCGCCAGTCAAACCAACATCAATTAATTCACCATGTATGGTTTTCAATTTCAAATGTGTGTAAGAAATTCCAGACTCCAAAGCCAGCGAATTTTCCAATTTCTCCTTAAAAATAGCAGAGTAATCAGCCGCAACAAAAGATAATAGAGGTAAACCCATCAAATCTTCAATATATGCTGTTTTGAAAATCTTAAGTCCTAAACAGTTTAAATACTCAATTAAACCATTTTCATTTATTACAATAATAGCTTCGGGAGAATCAGTAATAAAATTTCTAAAACGTTGTTCACGCATTTTCTGATCCAAATCGAACTGATGTTTATAAAAAGCCAATTCAATTGAAATACCCAACTCTTTTTTATCAATTGGTTTTACTAAATATCCGTAAGAGTGAATATTAATAACTCGCTGAATCGTACTTTCCTCCGTATCACTTGAAAGAAAAATAACCGGAATATCAAATTTGGTTTTTATCAATTCTGTTGTTT